>JAFTUB010000138.1 GCA_017466495.1 Clostridia bacterium | reverse complement strand
ACGCTTTTTGAAAAAAGCGTCCCCCACACCCCCTCCAAAAACTTTGAAAAAATTTTTGGAAAATTTTCGCGGGGGTTTGGGGGTGCCTTTTTCTGCGCTTTGCGCTCGGCACCCCCAAAAATTTCCTGTATAACGCATTGTCCTGCGGGCAATCCTAAGAGCACGGTAATCGAGAAGGACGGCAGTCCCGATCGACTGCCGTCCGCGTCGCCGTTGGCCTGCAAGTGCAGAGCCCGGGGCAGGCGCGAAAAGCGGTGTTGATTCCGCTTTTAGGAGGGGGGAGCCGTGGTTTTTTCTGCGGCTCCCCTGTTTTGTTCGGGGAGAGCGTCGATCAGTCCGGCTTCGTAGGCCAGGACGTGGCAGAAGGTGGTACGTTCCTCGGCAAACTCCCGCTTAGTCAGGGGGAGATTGTGTCTGCGCTGGAGGGTTTCGTAGGCGTTGACCCGACGGTTGATCAGATTGCCCTTCACCGCATCCACCAAAAGGCGGCGGGTCAGCTGGGCCTGGTCATTGTCGGCGAACTGCGTCCCCACCGCTGCCTCGGCTCGGGCGATGTATTCGGTCCAGGGGGACTCAGGGGCAAATTCCAGCAGGGCGCCGCACAGGCGAATGAGGGCGTCCTCGCTTCTCTTCTGTTGATTTGTCATGCAATCACATCCTTTTGTTTGTTTTTCTGACGTTATCCTACCACAAAACGATTTGTTTGTCAAGATTATAGACAAAATTTTTCGCAAATGCGAAAATGTCCGAATTTTGCCGCGTATGGGGCGGGGAAAAGGGTCAGATACTATGTCTGCGGCAAGGCCGCAGAACAGAAAGGCAGTGGACAGAATGAAGGAATACGAGAACAGAAGTATGCCCCAGGGACTGGCCATGATGTTGGCCCGGGATGAGGCAGCCATGCAGAACTTTGCACGGATGGACGAGGCAGAACGCCGCGCCGTGCTGGACCGCGCTCGCAAAGTGGGAAGCCGCGCCGAGATGCGGCAGCTGGTCAGCGGTATCGCCGCCGGCGTGCCCGAGGGATTTAAGGACGACAGATAAAAAGGAAGATGCGGCGCTGTGTGCGCCGCATCTTCCTTTTGTTTTAGTCCCAATTCCACAATGTGTTCCCGGATAAACGTTGCCTTTCATGAGGCTCCCTCCGGGAGGGAGCTGGCGGCCGCAGGCCGACTGAGGGAGAGTGCGTGTACGAAAAAATCAGCAGGATTTTGCGTTCCGCAGGCTCCTTCCGTCTCGTGCTTCGCACTCGCCACCTCCCTCTCGGAGGGAGGCTTTGGGGCGCCGAATATCGGTGGGAACACATAGGGTAATCGGGAGTTTGTTTTTGCGTAAAGCGGGGGTCTTGAACCGGTGTTACGTGGAGCGTTTGCCCACCTTGATCTCGCCGTGCTTTTCCTCATAGGCCTCGATGCAGTCCCGGATGAGGATCAGAATCTGGCTGTTGGCACTGCGGCCTTCGTAGTCGGCCACCACGTGCAGCTTGTCAAGCATCTCTTCGTCAATGCGGATGGATAAGCTCTTTTTTGCCATAATAACCTCACAATAAACACAATATATATTTACTTTACACCCGTTTTGTGTTATGATGGGCAAAGTGGATGCAAAATATATCTAAAATATATCTATGAGGTTTATATGAAACCGGTAAACCCGTGTGGGTAATCCTCGTCAATGTGCCGCTCTCCCGATGAAATCCCTCTTGCTATTTTCGGAGATTTATGTTACAATAAATAGATGATTAACCATCCGAAAGGAAACAAGAGAATGAAAGAACTGCTTCTCTGTAAATACGGCGAGATTATCCTCAAGGGGGCAAACCGCGCCTTCTTTGAGAACCTTCTCTGCCGCGAGCTGAAATTCCGTGCCGCACGGCATGGCGACTTCTCGATCTACCGCTCCCAGAGCACCATATACATCGAGCCCAAGGAGGATGCCGTCTGCGACATCGACGGGATGCTGGAGTCCGCGCTGAAGGTGTTCGGCATTGTGGGTGTTTCCCGCGCCGCCGTCTGCGACAAGGACATGGATGCCATCCGCACCCTGGCCCGGGAGTACATTCCCCAGTTTTTGGCGGGGGCCAAGACCTTCAAATGCGAGGCCAAGCGGTCGGACAAGTCCTTCCCCCTGTCCTCTCCCCAGATTTCGGCCGAGATCGGCGGGGTTTTGCTCTCTGCCTGTCCCCGGCTGAAGGTGGATGTGAACAACCCCGATGTGGTGGTGCGCATCGAGATCCGCGAATACGGTGCATATATTCACGCCGGTCAGTACAAGGGCGCGGGGGGAATGCCCCTGGGCTCCAACGGCAAGGGACTTCTTCTGCTGTCGGGGGGCATTGATTCCCCGGTGGCGGGATGGATGATGGCCAAGCGGGGCGTGAAGCTGGAGGCCCTGCATTTTGAGAGCTATCCCTACACCAGCGAGCAGGCACGGGACAAGGTGCTGGACCTGGCAGGCATTGTGGCCGGCTGGTCGGGAAGCATTCGGGTGCACGTGATCTCGCTGACCCATCTCCAGGAGGAGCTGAAGCGCTGCTGCGAGGAAGATTACTTTACCCTTCTGCTTCGCCGCGCCATGATGCGGCTGGCCGAGCGGGCGGCGAAGGAATTTGAATGCGGCGCCCTCATCACGGGAGAGAGCGTGGGGCAGGTGGCTTCGCAGACCATGGAAGCCCTTGCGGTCACCAATTCGGTGGTATCTCTTCCCGTTTTCCGTCCCTGCGTGGGCATGGACAAGGAGGAGATCATTCAGATCGCCCGGAAGATCGACACCTTTGAGACATCGATTCTTCCCTTTGAGGATTGCTGTACGGTATTTACGCCCCGCCATCCCCGCACCCGTCCGGAGCTTAGCAAAGTCGAGGCGCAGGAGGCGCTGATCGACTGGGAGCCTCTGTTGGAGGAGGCATGGGCGTCCATGTACCATGTGAATGTCCGTCCCGACGGCAGTCGGGCTTTCTGGCAGAAGCGGGACTGAAGGAGAGGCCGGGGCGCTGCCCCAGACCCCGCCGGGGGTGCCTTTTTAAAAAGGCGCCCCCGGACCCCCGCGAAAACTTTCGACGAAAGAGGT
>JAFTUB010000137.1 GCA_017466495.1 Clostridia bacterium | reverse complement strand
GTGAAATAGCGGGCAACGAAGAAGGAAACGACAAGAGAAATCAGATTGATCACCGATTTCACAAAGCCCCGCACGGTACAGCGGGCAACCGTGACCACCACGATAATAATTAGAAGCAAATCGAGAAGAAACATCATAATGCATCGCCTCCACAATTAAGATTCGACACCACGGTCGGACAGATCGGACGCTCGGCAGCGGCGGGCTGAGGAAGGGGAGCAGATCAGAATATCCTCCTCCACTGCCAGAAGCGCTTTGGCACCGCCGTCATGGGATATGTAAGTAACCTTCCCCTCGGGCTCCACCCGGAAAAGCCGACTCTCGGTCATCAGCCACACCGCATTCTCGGTCACGGTCATGGCCTGTGCACCGCCCTCCACCACCGTCTCGGTCACCGTACTGCCGGCACTGTCGAAGATGCAGATCCGGCTCTCGGTCCCCATCACATTGGCGGGATAGACCAAGGCGGCATATTTTCCCGCCAGTGCAAATCGCTCGGGCGCGGAATCGGTGAAGCTGAAGGTCTTCTGCAGCTCTCCGTTATCGTTGTAGAAGTAGATTGCGGTATCGCAAAGCACAGCAAAGCTGTTGTCCGAGAAAAAGCGTACCGACATGGGGAAAACGCCGGGAATGCTCAAGGTGGCAATGGCGCTGTCCTTCCCCGGCTCGCACAACTGGAATTCCGCCAGGTAATCTCCCTGTGCGGAGGAGACAGACACCATGGCGATCCGGTCGCCGTCATCGGAGATGGCCGCGTCGATCACATATTTATCCTTGAGATAGCGGTTGACCAACTTGCAGTTCTTGTTGTAAAGCAATACTGCCGAAGTGTATTCCCTGGTTTCGGAGATCACGGCGTAATACCCTGAATCCGAGATGGCTGCCCCATGGATGGGGTAATCAAGGGTATCGCGGTAAACCGCCGAGAGGGAGTTGTACAGGGTATATCCCCCGCCATTGCGGTCGTAGGTCAGCAGGTAGCGGTCGGAGGCCACGGCGCGGGGGTCGGAATAGTCGGGGTCATCCTCCAGGGTGCGCTTTCCCCCGCTGTTATAGATCTGCACCCCATCGTGGCTCACCAGGGCGAGGCCGTCGCGGTAGGCCACATACTGCCGGTCCTCCGCCGTGCTGTAATGCAGGCTGTCGGCATCCGTGCCCCCTACCGCATCAAAGACCACATCCAGGTCACGCAGCAGATAAACGAAATTGGCATAGGTAATGTTCCCCGAACCCATGACGAGTCCGCCCAGCAGAAGCAGGACCAACAAAAAGACGGTCAGATACTTCGCGGTGCGGTAGCGAGAGGCGACTTTGGCGTAGTAGCTCGTCTCGGACGTATCCCCATGGGGCGGCTCTACCGGCGGGACAGGCTTTTTGGGGGACGTTTCCTCCCGCGTTTTTTTCGGAGCGGGGGGAGATGATGTTGCGGCCATGGGGGCACCTCCTTTACGTTATATGCAAAATTCGGGGGAATATACGACACGGGAAAGGGACAAACCGCAGGCAGGTGCGGTGATCCCGGCGCGGGAGCGATCCCCGGATGCAAGAATATCGGGAATGTCATGGGGGGAGATCTTTCCTTCGGCCACCGCCATCAGGGTTCCCGCCATGATGCGTACCATGTTGTAGAGGAATCCGTCGGCCGACACCCGGAAGAGGATCAGCTCCCCCTCCCGCTCCACCTCGGCGTGGGTGACCGTGCGCACCGTGGTGCTCACCGACGATCCCTGAGCCATGAAGGCGGCGAAATCGTGTTTTCCCACATAGTGCGCTGCTGCAGCCTGCATGGCGGCCAGCTGTTCCTCCCCGATGGGGCAGGGATAGTGCCACACCCGATCGGCTAAGAAGGGATCCCGCTCGTGGCGGTTCCAAATGCGGTAGGTGTAGGTTTTTTCAATCACGTCATAGCGGGCGTGAAAGTCCGTGGGCACCCACTTGGCCGACCAAACCGCGATATCCTCGGGGAGGTGGCGGCAGAGGGCGCGGGGGATGCGATCCACAGGCACAGCGGTGGGCAGGTGATCCTCCCCGCGGCGGGTCACGGTGGCGCAGAAGCACTCGGCGTGCACGCCGCTGTCGGTGCGGCTGCAGCCCACAATGTCACAGGGATAACCGAAAAGGGCTTCGGCAGCGGCACAGAGGGCAGCCTGCACGGTGGGACCGTTGGGCTGGACCTGATAGCCGCAATAGCGGGTCCCCACATAACGGACGGTGATCAGCAGCTTCATGCTGCCCTGCCCGCTCACAGGGTGAACCCGGGTGCAAACCGGTTGATCAGCACAAGAGAAGCACCGAACAGGATCACCGCAGCAAGCATCAGCCAATCGGCGGCGGTGGCGTGGAGAACGGTCATTCGGGTGCGTCCTTCTCCGCCCCGGTAGCAGCGGCACTCCATGGCCACCGCCAGCTCATCGGCACGGCGGAAAGCCGAAACAAAGAGAGGCACCAGAATGGGAATCAGGGCTTTTGCCCGTTGGAGCAGGCTCCCGGTGGAAAAATCGGCACCGCGGGCCTTCTGTGCGGCCATGATCTTCTCGGTTTCCTCAATGAGCAGAGGAATAAAGCGCAGGGCGATGGTCATCATCATGGCAAATTCATGCACAGGCAGATGGAAGACCTTAAGGGGAGAGAGGAGCCGCTCAATGCCATCGGTCAAGGCAATCGGCGTCGTGGTATAGGTGAGGAACATTCCGGTCCCCACGATGATCACGGTAATACGAAGCACCATGGAAACGGCGGTCAGGATTCCCTCCAGGTAGATGCGAATGACCCAAAATTCCACCAGCAGTGTCTCTCCGCGGGTGAGGAAGATATTCAGCACCACGGTAAAGAGCATGATGAACAGAATGGGGCGCAGTCCCCGCAGAACGATGGAAACGGGAATGCGGCTGACCAGCACCAGCACCACCGCCGAGATGGCCAGGGCGGCAAAGCTCCAAATATTCTTGCAAAGGAAGGAAGCTGTGATATAGAGAATGGCCAGCACGATCTTGAAGCGGGGATCAAGGCGATGCAGCAGCGAATTTCCGGGGAAATACTGACCGAGGGTGATCGAGCTCATTCGCCCTCACCTCCCATCAGACGGCAAAGCGCGGCGGCTGCCTGCTCCACGGTATAGATGCTCTCGGGCAATGCCAGCCCCCGCTTGCGCAGAAGCTGTGCCACGCGGGTGATCTGGGGCACATCCAGCCCCACCGCCGCCAGCTCCTCGGGATGGGAGAAAATCTCCTCACAGCTTCCCTGCATAAAAAGCTTGGCATCGGCCATGACGATCAGCTCGTCACAGTAGCGGGCCATATCCTCCATGCTGTGGCTGACAATGATCACCGTCGAGCCGCTTTTTTCCCGGTATGCGCGGATGCCGCCCAAAATCTCGTCCCGCCCCTGCGGGTCAAGCCCTGCGGCAGGCTCGTCCAGCACCAGCACCTCGGGCCGCATGGCCATAATGCCTGCGATGGCGGCGCGGCGCTTCTGCCCCCCCGACAGATCAAAGGGAGACTGGTCAAGCATTTCGGGAGAGATCCCCGCAAATGCGGCGGCTTCCAGCACTCTCGCCTCCACCTCCTCGGGAGAAAGGCCCATATTCTTCGGACCGTAGGCAATATCCGCCCGCACTGTTTCCTCGAAAAGCTGGTATTCGGGGTACTGCATCACCAGGCCGACACGATAGCGCAGGCGGGCGATCTCCTTGGGCTTCTCCCAAATGTCGACACCGTCCATCAGCACCCGCCCTTCGGTGGGACGGTTGAGGCCGTTGAGCAGCTGCACCAGGGTGGACTTGCCCGAGCCGGTGTGGCCGATCAGTCCCGTCACGGTGCCGCCGCGGATGGTCAGGCTGACATTGTCGAGCGCCCGCATCTCATACGGGGTACCCGCGCTGTACAGATAAGAGATATGTTCAAGCTGTAGTGTATTCATTGCAATTGGCGTCACAGCCGAAGCGGTCTGTGCGCCTTCCTCCGATTCAGGATTGAGGTGGGTTGAAGGGAATTCCCCGTGCCGCACAGGCGGCACAGATGGCATCCGCACACTGGGCGGGAGTCAGGCAATCGCCCTCGACGGCAATGCCCGCAGCCCGCAGCTGATGCACAAGATCGGTACATTGGGGCACATCAAGGCCGATGGCGGCAAGCTCATCGGGATGGGAGAAGATCTCGGCAGGCGTCCCCTGCATATACAGCTCCCCATCGTTGAGCACCAGCACCCGGTCGGCACGGGCGGCCTCGTTCATGTAGTGGGTAATGGTCAGCACCGTAATGCCCCGCTCTCGGTTGAGATTGTCCATAATGCGGAGCACATCTCGACGGCCCATGGGATCGAGCATAGCGGTGGATTCGTCAAAGATAATGCAGTCGGGGAGCATGGCAATGATCCCCGCAATGGCGATTCGCTGCTTCTGTCCCCCGGAGAGGCGGTGGGGCTCATGGCGGGCATACTTCTGCATTCCCACCAATGCCAGCGCTTCATCCACCCGCTGGCGGATCTCCTCGCTGGGCACCCCGAGATTCTCGGGACCGAAGGCAACATCCTCCTCCACCACGGTAGCCACCAGCTGGTTATCGGGATTTTGGAAGACCATCCCCATGCGGCGGCGGACCTCGTAGAGCTCGTCCTCGGTGAGGTTCGGATCGGTAATTTCCCGACCTGCGATGACGATTTTACCGCTATCGGGGGTCAGGATCAGATTCAGCAGCTTGGCCAGGGTGGATTTGCCCGAGCCGTTATGACCCAGGATGGCCACATACTCGCCCTTCTCCACCGCAAAGGAAAGGTCCCGCAGAACAGGACGGCGGGCGCCCTCCTCCTCATAGGCGTAGCTCAGATTTTCAACTTGAATAAAAGGCTCCATCATATCACGACCTTTCGTGGATTGGATACGCTGGCTCAGCGGGCATCGGCGCCCTCGGCCTGCCAGCGGGCACTTGCCCCGCAGGGGAGGAAGCTGCCGCTTGCCTCAACGGGCAGCGCGAGCTCACCCGCCTCACAGCGGCCGCCGTAGCGTGCGCGGACACGCAGCTCAAGCAGGTACGCCATGGTCAGGGGGGACAGCCCCGTAGTGTAGGAATTGATCAGGAAAAAGAGGGGCTTATCCGAGAGCACCTGTGCGGCGAGGGCCACAAACTCATCGATGCATTCCTCCAGCTTCCACACCTCTCCCGACGGCCCGCGGCCGTAGGAAGGGGGATCCATGAT
This sequence comes from Clostridia bacterium, assembly GCA_017466495.1. Taxonomy (GTDB): domain Bacteria; phylum Bacillota; class Clostridia; order Oscillospirales; family CAG-272; genus SIG693. The sequence continues at coordinate 2,639 of JAFTUB010000137.1, read as the reverse complement.
GATGGCATCGTATCGGTTGCCCCGACGGATCTCCCGCTCGATGAACTTGCGGCAGTCATCCACGATATAGCGGATGGGAGCATCGGCAAGGCCCGACAGGCGGGCATTTTCCTTGGCCTGGGCCACCATGCCCTTGGCCGCATCTACATGGCAGACCGCGGCACCTGCCTTGGCTGCCGCCACGGTGGCACCGCCGGTATAGGCAAAGAGGTTGAGCACCTTGATGGGCCGTCCCGCACGGCGGATCAGCTCACCGAACCAATCCCAGTTGGCGGCCTGCTCGGGGAAAAGGCCGGTATGCTTGAAGCCCATGGGCTTGAGCATAAAGGTCAGCTCTCCGTAGCCGATGTTCCAGCTTTCGGGGAGTTTATTCTTCACCCATCCTCCTCCGCCCTTCTGGGAGCGGTGGTAGATGGCATCTGCCCGCTTCCATGCGGGGTGGGTCTTATCGCTCTCCCAAATGATCTGGGGATCGGGGCGGATGAGGATATACTTCCCCCACCGCTCCAGTCGCTCACCGGTCGAAGCATCGAGCAAGCGGTAGTCTTTCCATTGATCAGCACACCACATATATTGTCTCCTGTTTTACGGTTTGTTATAATATTGCGCCAGCGCGCTTCCCGCGCTGTGGGCATGACAGACGGCGATGGCAAGGGCATCGGCGGTATCGTCGGGCTTGGGCGGTTTTGGCAGCCCCAGCATCATGGTCACCATGGCAATAACCTGCTTTTTCTCGGCCTTGCCGTAGCCCACCACGGCCTGCTTGACCTGCATCGGCGTGTATTCCTGCATCACCAAACCCTTCTGCTGTGCGCAGAGGAGAATGACCCCCCTTGCCTCCGCCACACGGATACCCGTGGTGACGTTGGTGTTCCAGAACAGTTCCTCCACGGCGATCTGCTCGGGCCGATAGCGGTCAATAATCTCCGAGAGAGCATCGTAAATGTCTGCCAGCCGCTCCGAGGTGGTCCTGGTTTTCGGGGTCTGAATCGATCCGTAGCCCAGGGTACGGAAGCGGTTTCCCTTGTATTCGATGACCCCCCAGCCCACAATGGCGATCCCGGGGTCAATGCCGAGAATGATCATAGCCTATGCCTTTCATGATAGATTTTTCCCATTATAGTAGTATACCATAAAATTCCGCTCCCGTCAAGCCGGGGGCAAAGATTATTCCGACACAAAAAGGACGGCACGGAGTGCCGTCCTTGGGATTGTCTTGTTTATTCCGCAGTCTTTGCCCCGCCCCGCATCAGAAGCAGAATCATCCCCAGATACCCAAGCGCCGGGATCAGCAGATCCCCCGCGTAACCGGACACCATCTCCACGGTCTCGGCCGCCGATGCAGGCAGGCCCAGGTCGATATCATAAATAATCCGTGCGGTAAGGCGAAATAACGCCGTTACTCCTGCCGCACACAGGGCGGACAGCTGCAGGCCATTGTGCGCCGAGAAAATCTTCTCCGGCGGGCAGACCGGTCCGATATCCTGAAATTTGATGATCCTGGCAATGATGAGCACAACCCCCAGCTGAAGAAGCTCCTGACCAATGCCGGCCAAGGTGGGAAAAAGGAGATATACGAAATATTCCCCGCCGCCCCCCACAGTAACATCCATCACCAGGTTGGCTGCCGCGCCGAAAACAAAGGCGCCGATGTATCCCAAAATCAAGGGCATCGCACGGTGAAAGCCCTGATGGAAAAACGTTTCCAAAATGAAGGCAAAGGCAATGTAGATCACCGCCATCTGCAAAAGATCGGCCAGCACATCAAGAACCACCGGCCACACCGTAGTCATGTACACAATATTGGTGTTCACCTGCACCTTGAGGGGACAGATCACAAAGGCACGCAGGGCGTGGAGCCCAAAGGTAAGGATCAGCAGAAGGAGGGTTGGCCGCTTGGGTGCGGCAGAAGTATTTGACATGGTCATATCCTTTTCGGTGTTTTTTTATAGTGTATCACATCCGGGCGAAAAAAGCTACCCCTCTTTTGTAAACATTTTGTCCTCCCCGGCATAGAATGGAGCAATTCTTATTGCAGAAAGGACAACATCATGGCTCAGACCAACACCCAAAAACGGATCCTCGATTCGCCCGATATCCCCGATGCTCCTCACTTCGGTGAGATTATCTCTCTGCTTTGCGACCGCTACCCCTTCATCAATCCACTTCCCCTGGGGCACAGTATGCTGGGACAGCCCCTCTCTCTGCTTGGGCTTGGCAAGGGACGGCCGGGGGTCCTCTATTTCGGCGGGCAGGCTGCCGACGACCGCATGACGCCGGCGGTACTGACCCGATTTCTCAACGAATACTGCGAGCTGTACACCCGCCGCGGCCGGGTTTTCGGCGTTAACCTCAGCTATCTGGTCGAGCTTCGGCGCATTGAGCTTCTTCCCATGCTCAACCCCGACGGCATCGGATACACCCTGCACGGGGTGGCAGAGGATCACATTCTGCGGGAACGTCTGCTGACCATGAACAGCGGCAGCAACGACTTCTCCCATTGGCAGGGCAATGCCCGGGGAGTATGCCTGGACCGCAATTATGCGACGGCCGATTTTGCCGCCCGCATCCACAGCGAAAACTGCGGCCCCTCCTCCGAATCCGAGCCTGAGAGCAGCGCTCTGACCCGGCTGCTGCGG
>JAFTUB010000136.1 GCA_017466495.1 Clostridia bacterium | reverse complement strand
CGTGCTGCCGAGTGCCCGGCAGCACGGAGGAAGGGAGGAGCCTTTTTCAAAAGGCTCCTCCCGTCCTTTCAACCCTCGTAGGCCACGTCCGCGGTAAGGCTTGTCTTGATGCTGTCCGCCAGGTAATCCAGGGGATCCGCATATTCGTCGCCCACCATCAGCTCGAAGTGCAGATGGGGCACCTCGGCGATCTCGATCATGGCGCTCTCCCCGATGTTGGCAATGAGCTGGCCTGCGCGAACCTCGACCCCTTCTTCAATCCCCACGGGAATCACCTTTGACAGGTTGCGGTAGATCGTCATGGCATCTCCCTTGTGCTTCACCGAGATGCACTGTCCCATCATGGGGTCCTCCCAGATCTGCGCAATGACACCGTCCGCGGCGGCACATACCGATGCCCCCATCTGGGCGGCAATGTCCATGCCGCAGTGGGTGCGGTAGTCAGCCATGGTGTCCGACCATACGGGGACCTCCAGGTCATGGCCCTGCAGAAGCTGGCCGCTGACCGGGAGCAGCAGCTTCAGAGGCGTGGCATCCACAGGCGCGGAGGTCTGGGTCTCGGGTGCTTTTGTGGTCTCGGGTGCAGTGGTGATGGGTGCGGGAGCCGCCGTCACGGGCGCGACGGTGGTGTCAGGGGTGGTGGTGTGCAGGGGGTCTTTGGTGCCGGCCGACGGCGTGGTGCGGAGCGGTTCGGTGGTGACGGCAGGGGGCTGAGTCTCGGTGCTCTCTCTGCGAGCGCGGTTTGCCGACGAGGTGGCAATGGCCAGCACGGCCAGGACGGCCAGGATGGAAAGGATGATCAGATAGGCGGCGCGGTTAATTTGGGGATTCTTTTCTTTATTCTCCATGGTTGTACTCCTTCGTGTGGGATTTGGCAGCCGTTGGGGCTATCTCCTGGGTTTATTTTTGCCCCATTGGGCGGTTTTATGCAGGGATGAGGAAAAAAAGGAAGTATCCTTTTCCCGACGGAAGAGGACCACGCATCCCGAGAGCACCAGCATTCCTCCGAACAGACGGCGGAGCAGGGCAGGGTGAAGCATGGGCGCGATGGTCGCGCCAAGCCATGCTCCCGCCGCGCCCGTCCCGGCAAGCAGGGCAATCAGAGACCAGCGGATTTTGCGGCGGGGAATGTGGAGCAGAAGGGACCCGCCTGCGGAGGAAAGGAAGAAAAGGAGATTGAAGCCCTGGGCGGTGAGCTGCGGCAGATGGCGGATGAGGGTAAGGTAGATGACGAACAGCCCGCCGCTGCCCACGCCCATACCCGTGAGGAGCGCGATCACCCCCGCGGCAATAAAATCAAGCGGTTGCATAGGTCCTCCTTTATCGCAGCAGCATGAACGCTCCCGAGAAAATTACCAGGGCGGCGAAAATGCGGCGGGTAATTTTGGGGTGGATGCGGTCCAGCAGAATGGCACCCAGGATGCCGCCTGCCACGGCAGGAAGAACCAGCGGGAGGAAATCCTCCAGCGGAAGAGCACCTGCTCCGCCGTAGCGCAGGGCGGAGATCAGCGTGACGGGCAGTGTTGTAATCAATGCCGAGGCGTAGATGTCCCGACTTTCTGCTTCGGGGCCGAGGGCCGCCCGGAGCAGAAAGACCAAAATCACCCCACCGCCTGCCCCCAGCAGACCGTTGACCGCCCCCGCCGCAAGCCCTCCGAGAATCAGTCCCCAGCGGGGGACACGGTTTTGTTCCATGTTTGCCTCCTGCCGCCGACTTCTTTTTCTGCCGGCAAATTTCCTCTTGTAATTTTCTTTCATTAATGGTATAATAAAATGGAGCGGTATCTGCCGTTCTTTTTGGCGTGGCCTTTTGTGGGTAGTATGTCCCCCGAGGCCGGTTTTATGCCCCCAATTTTACCGAAAGGATATGTTTCTGTGGCTAATCAAAAGAAGACGCCCGCGGCGTCCACGCAGAAGAAAAAATCCGCTGCCCCGCAGAAGGGGAACGGCGGAAATAACCGCACTGCCAAGCCCTCCCCTGCGGCAGGAAAAAAGACAGCCAAGGCTGCCCCCAAGTCCGCGCCCGCAGCGCCGGTGCGGGAGAAAAAACCACCCAATCCTGATCGCATTCTGCATCAGGTGATCCCCTATATTCTGGCCGTTGCCGCCCTTTTTCTGCTGATTTGCTTTATTCTCACCGATGCGGTGAGGCTGGAGCAGCCCATGGGCGTGGTGGGGCATTGGCTGCACAGTCTGCTGTGCGGGCTTTGGAGCTGGGGCGCTTTTTACATTCCTTTGCTGCTGGTCTATTTCGCCATCGTGTGGCGCCGGTCGGTGGGGGATGGAACTTTGGGGTATAAGCTGTTGTTTGCTTTCCTCTGCCTTACCTTCTGCTCTGCTCTGGTGGAGACCTTTGCTATTCGTGCCATCGGCGGTGAGGTGCCCGGGATCAACCCCGTCACCCTTTGGCAGGCCGGTTGTGCCCTGCAGGGCGGCGGCGTAATCGGCGGTCTGGTGGGCAATCTTTGTTTCCGCGGCTTCGGCTTTGTGGGAACGCTGATCGTGGTCATTGCGCTCCTGTTGGTCTTCATCATGCTCCTTTTCGGTCTTACCCCCTCTGCCATTGTGCTGTATGTGCGCTACTGGATCAAGGTGCGGGAAGAGAAGAAGAGAGAGCAGGAGAACCGGACGCCCATCTTCATCAATCGGCCGAGATTTCCCGAGCCTGTTCCTGCGGCGGAACCTCAGCCTGTTCCGGAAAAGCCCGGAAAACGGCGCAAGAAGTTTGATGTGGATGTCCCCATCAATTCCACCGGAAAGATTGAAGACATCGATCTTCCCATTCCCGACCTGCCCGAGGCGCCTTTGCCCGATGATGGCGATGTGCCCGAGGAAAACCCCATCGATCCCGCCATTTTTGATGAGGTTATGGCCGAAACCCGCAGTGAGCAGCCAGCGGTGCAGGATGATCCCTTTGTTGGGGACGTGACCGCCATCGCCACCGAAGGTGTCGAGGGACGGGAGAAGATCAAGCCCACCCGGGGTAAGTCCTCCGCCCGTCAGCT
>JAFTUB010000135.1 GCA_017466495.1 Clostridia bacterium | reverse complement strand
TGCTGATCGCATTCGGTGTGCTTCTGTTTGTGCTGGCAGGAAATCTGTCGGCAGTGGGTAAATTCCTTGGGTGGTGTCTGTCCCTGATCAGCCCCTTGATTTTGGGGCTGGCCATTGCATTTGTACTAAATGTGCTGATGCGTTGTTTTGAGGAGAAGGTATTCGCCGCCATGGGGAAAAGCGCCAAGCCCGCGGTGCGCCGTTGGCGTCGGCCCTTGAGCTTGATCTGCACCTTCCTTTCCATCCTCGTTGTCATCGCGCTGATTTTGCTGGTGATTATTCCCGGCATCGAGGAAACGGTGACCGGACTTGCGGTGCAGCTCCCCGCCTTTGCCAAGCGGTGCTTGGAATGGATCACCAATCTCATGGTCGAGTACAACATCTCGGCCGATCTGATCGCGGAACTGCAGGTGGACTGGAACAATTTCTTCGGTGTGATTTACGATGCTCTTCTGAACGGAACAGGATCGCTGTTTGATTTTGCCACCGGCCTGACCACATCGCTCTTTGGCGGTTTGATCGATTTCTTCGTGGGGCTGGTGCTTGCCATTTATGTTGTTCTGCAGAAGGAAAAAATTGCCGCCTTTATCGATCGCGCACTTTCAGCCTTTCTCTCCGATCGGGTCACAAACAAGATTGAGGAGATTGCCCGCCTGTCCAATCAAACCTTCGCCAACTTCATCACCGGTCAGCTGCTGGAGGCGGTGATCCTTGGCGTGCTGTGCTTTATCGGTATGCTGATCTTTGGCTTCCCCTATGCCGGCGTGGTATCGGTGCTGGTGGCGGTATCTGCGCTGATCCCCATCTTCGGTGCCTGGATCGGCGGCGGTGTTTCCGCCTTCCTCATTTTGATGGAAAGCCCCATCAAAGCTTTGCTTTTCCTTGTGTTCCTGATCGTACTCCAACAGCTGGAGAATAATCTTATCTATCCCCGCGTGGTAGGGAAGCAGGTTGGCCTTCCCGCTATCCTGGTCATCCTTGCGGTCATGGTGGGCAGCGAGATCGGCGGTATTGCGGCCATCCTGGTCAGTGTCCCCATCTGTTCGGTCTGCTACACCCTGTTCCGCCAGTTGGTGGATTATCGCCTCTCCCGCAAGCAGGCGGGAGATTCCGATGCAACAAAGCCGGAGACGGATGTGCCGTCTGAACCGCCTTCTGCCCAAACCGAGACTGCGGCTGATGCTCTTTTCGCACAGACCTCTGTTTCCGCAAAAAAGACTCCTCGCAAAAAAAAGAAGGGAAAATCCTCTTGACTTGTTTCTTTTGTGCCCTATGTTCAACTTTTTGCGCAATAATTGTGAAAAAAAGCAAATTTTTTGCGATTTTTATCAAAAAAAGCTTTGACAAATTGGGCAATGTGTAGTATAATGATACAGAGTCGTCGGGTCGATGCTTGGCATTGACACCGTATGGTCAAAGGAGCATATATGCCGAGATTTTTTGTTCCCTCTCAGCAGATTCTGCGGGGAGACGGCGGATATACGGTGACAGTGCGCGGAGATGATGCCCACCATATCGCCCATTCTCTGCGGATGGCGGTGGGGGACGGTGTCGTGATCTGCCCGTCGGACGGGCCCGATGCCGGCCGCGTGGAGTATCATTGCCGCCTGACCCTGTTTTCCTCTGCTGAGGTAATTGCGGAGGCCGGCGCCGAGGATGTTCACTCCTGTCGGACCGAGCCGCCCTATGCCGCATGTCTGTATGTGGCGCTGTCCAAAGCCGATAAGATGGAGACGGTGATCCAGAAAGCGGTGGAATGCGGCGTGGGAAAAATTATTCCCTTCGTCAGTTCCCGCTGTATCGCCCGTCCCGGAGACGGTGAGGCAAAGAAACAGCTTCGCCGCCAGAAAATCGCCGCCGAAGCCGCCAAACAATGCGGGCGGGGGCGGATTCCCGATGTTTGCACCCCGATTTCCTATGCCGACATGCTGAAGGAAGCCGTCGGTGCGGATCTTCCGCTCTTCTTTTACGAAGGGGAGGGAACCGTACCGCTGTCCGTCCTGCTGGCCCGGCAACCCGCTGTTCCGGCAAAGATCGCGCTTGTGGTCGGTGCCGAGGGCGGTTTTTCCCCCGAAGAGGTCGATGCTGCCCGTGCGGCAGGGTTGATTCCCGCGGGGCTTGGCACACGGATTCTGCGCTGTGAAACGGCGCCGGTCTATGCGCTGTCCTGCCTGTCCTATGCGTACGAGCTGCCCCGGGGGGAAGCCGACGCCCCAAATTCAACCGAGTGATGGAGATGATCGTTTTGAGCAATGCAAAGAGAAAGGTGACCGCCGAGACCCGCGGCACCAAAAAAGATACCAACGGAAACCGCGTCGCAACATTTTCCCTGGTCCTGGTCCTGGTGGTGATTGCGGTAATGTCCCTGAAGGGCAGCTACATATCCACCGAATTGGTCTTTTACAATTATGTGCGGCCGGTTCTTCTGCCCATATTTGCCCTTGCCACAGCGGCTGCTGCCGCACTGTGGATTGTTCGCCGTCAGAAAAAGGTGAACGAGAAAAACATGGTGTTGTCCGCATCGCTGATGACCTGCATTTCGGGTGAGCTTCTGCTTGTGGTTCTGTTGTATCCCTTCCTCAGTACGACCCGTCTTCTGGTCAGCCTGCTGGGATGCGCACTGCTGTTCTTTATCTACTACCTGTACCCCCGCTCCTTCTTCGGGTATTCGGTCTGCACTGTGTTGGGTGCACTGGCACTTTCCTCCTTCCGCATGGGCGGCGGTGTGCTGGGCCTTGTCCTTCCCACTGCACTTGCGGCCGTGATGCTGGTTCTGCTGGCCGTCATGCTCTTTGCACCCGCATCCCGACTCAGTCGTTCCCTCGGTGCCGATGAGGATGAGAAGCTTCCCCTGATTGTTACGGCGGCACTTCTGCTGGCCGGTATTGTGGTGGGCTTTGTGATGCCCTCGCTGATCTTCTATGCGGTGGTTCTGCTGGCGGCATCCTTCCTGGTGTTTGCCATTGTACACACGCTGCGTATGATTTGAATCCCGGCTGAAGGCCGAGTTTCCCGCCGGAAAAGCTTCCGGCTGTCCAAACAGGCGAGTGTTGTAAGACTCAGCCAACTTTAAGAGAGTGAGAGGAAACCCATATGTCGAACAGATTGTTTCAGGGCGTTATCCACCAAATGAAGGATGCAGTCGATCGCGTGATCGGTGTGATTGATGAGAACGGCGTGATCATTTCCTGCAGTGAGCTGATGAAGATCGGTGAGATCAAGCAGGGAATCCGCGATGAGCTGGTTTATGCCTCTGAGTCCATTGCCCTGGGCGGTTATACCTACCGTCCCCTGGGGATGTGTGCTAAGGCAGAATATATCGTTTTTGTTGAAGGCGAGGACAAGCAGGCAGAGCCTACCGCCAAGCTGCTTGCCATTTCCCTTGGCAATATCAAGAATCTGTACGATGAAAAGTACGACAAGGGTTCCTTTATCAAGAATATCATCCTGGACAACATCCTGCCCAGCGATATTTACATCAAGTCGAAGGAACTGCATTTCAACACCGAAGAGGTGCGCATCGTGTTCCTGGTCAAGTTCTACGGCAAGACCGATATGATGCCCTTTGAGATGCTGCAGAATATGTTCCCGGACAAGAGCAAGGACTATGTGATCAGCGTCGGCGAGCATGACATTGTTCTGGTGAAGGACATCAAGCCCAACACCGACATGAAGGAAGTGGAGAAGATCGCCACCAACATCGCCGACACCCTGAGCACCGAGTTCTATACCAAGGTTGCCATCGGTATCTCCACAATGGTGGACAACATCAAGGATCTGGCCCGTGCCTACAAGGAGGCCCAGGTGGCCATTGAAGTGGGCAAGGTCTTTGAGACCGAGAAGAATATCATCAGCTACGAGAACCTGGGTATCGGCCGTCTGATCTACCAGCTGCCCACCACCCTCTGCGAGATGTTCCTCTCCGAGGTCTTCAAGAAGGGCTCCCTTGAGTCCCTTGACCGCGAGACCTTGATGACCATTCAGGCTTTCTTTGAGAACAACCTCAACGTGTCCGAAACTTCCCGTAAGCTCTTCGTCCACCGCAACACCCTGGTCTACCGCCTGGAGAAGATCCGCAAGCTGACGGGGCTGGATCTGCGTGAGTTCGAACACGCGATCACCTTCAAGGTTGCGCTGATGGTTAAGAAGTATCTCAATTCCAAGCCGGTCAAGTTCTGATCTGTAATTCAATAGCCCCAAAGCAATTTGATACTTTCCTTTGTGAGGAACGCAGGTGTGCGTTTCGGATGTCGGAGCTAACCGCAGTCGGACCAGCACAGGCGGTCCTCACAGGTTTTTATGTGCTATTTCAAAAGAAGGACTATTTTTCGATGATTGAATTCCAAAATGTCAAAAAGGTCTATCCCAACAAGACCGCTGCGCTGAACGGTGTGAGCCTTCGCATTGAGGACGGCGAGTTCGTTTTTGTGGTGGGACACTCCGGCGCGGGAAAGACGACCCTGATGCGTCTTCTTCTGCGGGAGGAAAAGCCTACCTCGGGCAAGCTGACGGTCAATGAATTCGACCTGACCAAAATGCCGACTTATAAGGTTGCCCATTACCGTCGCCAGCTGGGGGTGGTTTTCCAGGACTTCCGCCTTTTCCCCAACAAAACGGTGTATGAAAATGTGGCCTTTGCCATGCGTGTGGTGGGGACCCCGGGCAGTAAGATCCGCAAGCGCGTGCCGGCTATCCTCAATACCGTGGGACTGGGCGACAAACTGAACCGCTATCCCAACGAGCTCTCGGGCGGCGAGCAGCAGCGCGTGGCTCTTGCCCGCGCCCTGGCCAACAATCCCAAGATCATCATCGCCGATGAGCCCCCCGGCAACATAGACCCCGAGATGAGCATTGAAATTATGAATCTTCTGCTGAAGATCAATCGCCTG
>JAFTUB010000134.1 GCA_017466495.1 Clostridia bacterium | reverse complement strand
TCAATCCCCAAACAGGCAAACTCGACGGAGTGGCGCACCATCGGTGCGCCACTCCCTTCACCATCCCTCCGCGAAAACTTTCCTGCGCGGCCGGGGGGATAAAAAGTGCGAGCCGAGCGTCTGTACACTGACGCTCGGCTCGCGCCGGAAAACAACATACGGATCGGTTAAAATTTACAGGTATAGTAGGCTTTGCCCAGGGTATTCTTCAGTGTGTTTTCCAGCCAGGCGTCCTGCTCCTGCGTCAGATTGGCGCGGCTGACCAGATTGGCGCTGTTCTTGGTCATAAAAAGCAGATAATACGACTTTGTCCGGTATGCGGCAAACAGGCTTGTATATGCCGTATTGGTCGAACTGGAAACACCGTTGGCAACAGCATCAGCGGTAAAGCTGCCGTCGCGGAAGGTATAAACCACTTTAGCTTCACCATTCCGGCTGTTGGCTCGATAAGCAGCCTTGGGTGCCCCTATGTGAAGGTAAAGCGTAATAAAGAGCAATGTGGAGAATAGAACGCCAAACATCATCCACATGGGCAGCATTTCATCTGCCCCTCCGGTGAAGAGAAGATAGATCACTGCGCCGTCGATGAGAACTGCCGGCACCCCGCGCATGACAGCACGCAGAACCACACATAAAGTAGGATTGCGTTTCTTGTACAAAATCTCATACTGCAGCGTTTTGATAGCAGGATAGTCATATACGGTCGTACAGGTGAAATTCATGCTTACCCTCCGTTTATTTCAGGATAGCGCCGGCAGCAAGGAGATCTGCCGTTACGGCTTCGGCAGGCACTTCGCGTACCGACACGCCCTTCCGCACCGCATGGGAGGCACAGACGCCTGCGGCCTCACCGATGGCCATGCAGGTGGGCATGATCCGCATGGAGCCAAGAGTAGGCGAATCCATGGAGATGCACCGACCGCTGAGCAGAAGGCCGTCCACATCGGCCGAGATCAGGCATCCCAGGGGAATACCGTAAGGCTGCTTGACCTGCTTGAGGATGGTCCCCTTCCCCTCACCGTTGTGGATGTCCACTTTATAGCCGCCGAGGGCGACGGTGTCGGCGGGAACAGCGCCGGCCAGCACGCGGTCCACGGTGAGCCGCTCCATTCCCGCAAACCGGCGGGACTCGCGGATACCGATGGCGGGGCTGATGGAGTCCAGCACCACGTGCGCAAAGCCGGGGACAAAGCGGCGGAACATATCAAGGATTCCCGGGATTTGCAGATGCCCGTCGATTTCTCCGCGGCTCAGGCTGAAGAGATCGCTGCCATCGCAGCCCGGCACCCGGACGGTATTGACAAAGATCTTCCCCGGCACAGTGGAATTGATGTAGATAATATTCTCCCGCAGAACGGGGATATTTTCCTTCTGACGGAGCTCCTCCAGATAGGCCTGCATTCCCACAAAGACGTGGGTGGGTTCCCGACGCCACAGCGAGGTGTCGTAGCCCGGTCCGATCTCCATGGTGTCCAGCTGACGCAGGTTTTCGGGATGGGCCTCGAGAAATTCGAAAAATTTCTCCTCTTCAAAGCCCGTCAGGGCAAACATGACCGTAGGCGGCTGCAGAACGCCGCTGTCCTCGGCCCCCTTCTCATAGCGACAGCCCGCAAGGTAGGCCAGGTCGCCGTCGCCGGTGGCGTCCACGAAAACATCGGCGGAAATCTCCACCTCAGTTCCCTTGCCCATTACCCGCACCGCCTGCAGGCGGCCATTGTTCACCACCGCGCCGATGAGCTCGCTGTGGAAGAGCAGTTCGATCCCCGCATCCACACATTTCTGCAGGAGCATGAGCTTAAAATGCTCGGGATGCACCAGGGTAATGGAATTGTGCAGCGGACAGCGGGCGTGTCCCCAGCTGTGCCCTGCGGCCATCATATCGTCGATAAACTCTTGCGCGATGCCGCCGATGATCTGCCGGCCGTTCTGATCCAGGTATCCCAACAGGGGGAGGCCCATCACCAGGTTGCCCCCAAGATGGCCGTTGCGCTCCACCAGAATCACCTTTGCCCCCCGGCGTGCGGCGGCCAATGCCGCGGGGATGCCCCCCGGCCCTCCGCCGATTACGGCAACGTCAAATTTCAGCGAATGTTTCACCGTTATGTACTCCTTTCTGCGATCAGACTTCCTTGTCCTTGACGCAGACCAGTTCCTTGGCGTAGGGCAGCGCTTCGATCCAGGCACAGAGGGTATGCCACTCGGCCAGCTTATGGTTGCGGCGGGCATAGTAGATGTTCACCAGCACCTCATAGTTGAGGGTGACGGTACGCATCTGGTTATAGGAGGTGGGCAGCATCTGGATCATATTATGCCAATGGCCGATCTCCTTGGTCTCGCAGAAGGCCTGGCGCTCGGTTTCGAGGAAATCGATCACGCCATCCAGCACCGCAAGGGCGGGAGCCGTCATGCGGTCGCAGGAAAAGTCTGCACGGGTAAAGGGAGCGGCATGGATTTTGTGCATGGTGGAGCAGGAGTTGGCCACCGTCCCCACCTTGTAGGTATCAAATTCCTTCCACCAGTAGAGGGGCGCGGTGATGTCCACCGACACCAAGATCTGCCGCAGGAATTTGCGGTGGTCCGAGCCGGCGCGGGCAAGCTTGGCGGCCAGCTGCAGGTCGGATTCTCCCAGCACGTACCCATTCTCGGTATAATAGCTGTCCGAGCGGTCCCAGCTGTTGAGGGGATTCCGCATCCCGCGGATGGCGTTTTCCAGATTCATCACAGAGGTGCGTTCACAGGTCAGCATAATATCCTCCTCAGCTGTAGAAGATCGAGGTCACTTCCCCCGACCCGTTGGTTTGAATGTTCAGGGACACCGACACGCCGCGGTCGGTTTTGGTATAGACATACACGCCGCCCTCGGGCGCTGCCTCGCCGTACATCTGGACGATCTTATCCGCGCTGTCCCCGATACGGAGTCCCTCGTCGGTGGTGATGCTGTCATCCGTCAGGTAGACCGATACGATCACCTCACCGCCGTCAGCGGTGGGCTGGGTGTTGATTTCATATCCGGCGTAGTAGTAGACCCGATCCATACCGTCATGGACACAACTGGGTGCCTCCAGGCAGTCAAGGGGTTCGCCCAAAGCGGGAAGCACGGCGGCGGGATCAGCACCGGGGTAAAGCAGGCTTTCCCCAACGGTCAGGCCGTACACGGCAGGAGGAGCGGCGGGCTCGGGAGCAGCGGTGGTCTCGGCGGGAGTGGTACTGCTTTCCCCGTCCACCACGGCAGGGGTTTCCCCGCAGGCGGAAAGGGCCAGCACTGCCAGCAGGACGGCAAGCAAAACAAGGAAGCGGTTGAAGGTATTCATTATCGTTCTCCTTTGCATATTTCGGATCGATCAGGGGGTTGCGGGGTACAGAGCAGGATCAAAGCTATAATAGTCGGCCACATGGTTCTCGGAGTAGGCCTTCACCTGGGCATCGGTCAGAAGGAAGCTGTCGAGAGGGTGTGCGGCATAATGGGGACAGGTATCAAAGTGGTACCAGCCTTCTTCAGTCTTCACCAGATTCCAGAAATGGGGCTGGTTGGGTTTGTTGCGGTGGATCTCCAGGTTTTCAAAGCCGGCCCGGGTCAGAAGGACACGGGACATGGAATAGTACACGAAGCAGTCGCCCCGACGGTTGTTGAAGCCGTAGAAGGCGGCGGCCACGTAGTCGGTCTTGTCGGCATAGGCGGTGTAGGACATATTTCGAGTCACCCAGTCATAGATAGCGCGGGCACGCTGCCGCTCGGTCATGCCATCGCGAAGAATAGAAGCGAGGATGCTGTCTGCTCTCTCATTGAGAGCGTCCAGGTCGGCCGCCTTTATCGTAAAGGTTACGGTGCGACTGGTCACATTACCCGCCCGGTCCTGGGCAGTATAGGTCACGGCATAGCTGCCGGCCTGCCTGGGGCGAACCTTGGAGGAGTCCACCTTCACGCTCACCTCGCCGTCGCAGTTATCCCGGGCGACCACGCCCTTCATATAGGAGATCCCCTCACCCAGGTAGATCACCCTGTCCCCGACCCCGTAGATCACAGGACCCTCAGTGTCAGGCAGTACGGTGAGCTGAGCAGAAAGCTCGATGGAATTCCCGCCCTGATCGGTTACGGTAATCCAAACAGGATGCGACCCAATCGCAGAGAAATCGGGAACCTTGCCATCGGTAAAGTGATAGGTCAGGGGAGTAGAGTCGGCGGCGTAAGCAACAAAGGCCTCGGCATCCAGCGTCTGTCCCGCAAAGGCCGTGCGGTTCTGCGGCTCGCCAATGGGAGGATAGGAATCGGTAAAGGTTACGGTCTGCGTCAATACCTCTCCATCAACGGTAGTCAAAGGAAGCTCAAACGTCCCGGGGCGAAGATCGGTCAGAAGGGCTTCGTCTGCCGTTAATTCTTCCCCCGCCAACAGGATCGCCCGCAGGCTCTCCGGGGTAAAGGTTCCCATCTCCAGCGTACAGGAGGCGGGGGCACCGTAAACTAAAGCCGAACTCTGCAGCACCGTGGTATTCCCCCCCGCATCGGTAAGCAGAATATCCACCGTGCAAAGCCCTTTCTGCGAAAAGTCGGGGGAGTCTGCGAACTCGACAGAAACCTCCGTTTCATCGGTCACCCCGTCCAGAAAAGCTTCGGGGTGCACCGTGCCGCCGAGAAGGGCCGGCGCTGTACGGACAGAGCCGATAGGGCTGACGGTATCCACCACCGTCAGCGTCATGTCAACTTCCCGGCCGTCCAGCAAAAAATGCACCTCATGCTCGCCGATCTGAGAAGTATCCAGCTCATCCATTGCTCCGCCAAAGGTAACCTCCCCGTCAATGGCATCAGCGATCTGCTTCTCCACCGTGCGTGGAGAAGTCCCCGCTTCCACCTCAACATCGTGAGCAATGGAATACACCGCCAGAGCCACCTCAACGGTGGTGCGGTTTCCTCCCGCATCCACAGCACACACCTCCACCGTCTGCGTCCCTGCGCAGGAAACATCGGGGGGCGTCACGTAGGACAGTTTGGTTTCGGTCACATCCTCCACCGTCACAAGGGCATCGATACTCGGTTCTTCCCCAAGAAAACAGCTGTGTGAAATGGGTGTCAAGCGAGGGGGAACGGTATCGACAACCGCCAGCACCGCCGTCCTGGGAATCCCCAGCACCCGCAGCGTGACGGTATATTCTCCCGGAATGAGAGGGTCGGCAGACCCGTCAGCCGGATCGCCCGACACCCCTCCGCGAAGAAAGGGGTAGCGGCAAAAAGCCTCAGCTGCAGGAACAGTTCCCCCCGCCTCCATGGTCAAGGGCCGCAGAGCCGTCATCAGCACCAATGCAGCCAAAGCGGCAATAAGCAGCACGATCCCCAGCACAAGCAGGGCGGAACGCAAAATCTTCTTCATACTGTAAGAAATCCTTTGTCAATATCTCGTTGTAAGAAATTCTATGCCAATATTTCGCTGTAATCAGTGAACCTGGGGCGCACCGTCCCCGGCAAGGTGAAGCTGGCCGTCGGCGGTCAGGCCGGCGATGCACACGCTTCCCGCCGCAATCTCGGTGACAGGCGGCCATCCCTCGGGAGAGCCGGCATTCCCGGAAATGGGACGTCCCGCCATCAGCACGCGTCCGTCAGCCGTCAGCCCCAGCACATGGGAGCTGCCTGCGGAAATGTCCACAATATCGGTCCAACTGTTGGCCTCGTCCACCCCAAGGGCGGTATTACCCAGCACCGTTACGCTGCCGTCCCGATGGAGCAGCACCGTCATCCAGTCACCGGCTTCCACCGCAATAATATCGGCATAGCCCGACACATTACACTGGCCGCTGGCGTTGGAGCCGGTGGCCAGCACCGTGCCGTTGTAGCGAAGCCCCACGGTGTGATAGCGGCCTGCGGCCACATCCAGAATGCCGTTCCAGTTGGTCACGTTGCACTGCCCCTGGCTGTTGTCGCCCACCGCAGACACCTTGCCCTCGGCGCGAAGGCCAACCGAATGCCGCTCACCTGCGGCAATGTCTACCACGTTCTTCCAGCTGCTTACGCTGGTGCGGCCGTAGCCCGAATGGCCTGCGGCCTCTACTCTGCCGTCAGAGAAGAGACAAAGGGTATGGAACTCGTTCATGGAAAGGGAAACCGCATCGCTCCAGCTGACCCCTTCAAGACCTTTCACATTTCCCCCGGCATCGATATAAGCCACCTGTTTGGACAGGGCAAGGGGGGCGGCGTGAAAGTTTCTCCGACTTTCCTCGGAAAGCTTGAAATAAATATCGGTAATATGCTCGGCCACAAAGCGTGCATCCGCCGCCTCCATG
>JAFTUB010000133.1 GCA_017466495.1 Clostridia bacterium | reverse complement strand
GGATATCCAGGCAAAGGCCTCTCCCCGGATTGCAGAAGCTTGGGGAGACTATCTGAAGTCGGATATGATGCAGATGGCACATCACGGTGAGCGCGGCGGTTCTGTTGAACTGTACGATTACATCTCTCCCCGCGTAGTTCTTTGGCCTGCCAGTATCCAATTCTACATGAACCGCCGTGAAACCATCACCATCAACAAGACCTTAATCGCGAGGGATTATGTGGAAGAGATTATTCTTGCCGGTGAGGGACAGAGGACACTGACTCTGCCCTATATACCCTGACAATATCTGAATCTGCTGTCATTGGCCTGCCAGTGTTGGCTTCTTTAACCAACAGCGCTTAATCATCATTAACAGGGTACTGTTGGAGAGGGACTATGCGGAAGAGATAATCCTCGCTGGTGATGGCCAGAGGACGCTGCCCATGCCTTACACCCCGAAAAAATAACTGAATAGCAGCACCCCGACAGATCGTACGGTCTGTCGGGGCTTTTTTATTTTGCGCGAAAGTTGAGACGGGGTGAGACCCTGTGAGACGGTATGAGACGAGGTTTTGTGGTATACTGGCCATGCACAGAAGAAAGGGGGAATCCCATGGAAGAGGAGAAGAAAAAACGGGCGCAAAGGAAGATGCCCCGGGAGGAGAGCGAGCTGCTTTCCCGGTTTGCGGCGTACCTGGAGGAGCGCGAGGGAGGGACAAGCTTTCCCAATGTGGCGGGCTTTTGCCGGTACTGCGGCAGGGGAGAGGAGTGGTTTGGTGAGATGAAGCGGAAGTATCCCGAGTCGGGGGATGTGATCCTCACGGCGCTGGAGGATGCGGCGCTGAACGCAGACCGTTCCCCCACCCTGGTGACTGCCTACCTCAAACACCGCCTGGGCTACGGCGAGGCGGCGGGAGAGGCACGGGGCGGTATGCCTGAGGTGGTCTTTGTGGATCGCAGTTTTGCGCAGGACGGAGAGTGAGTCGGTGGGGGACGAATTGTTCCTGTCCGCCGGCGGTCACCCCAACCCCAGGCAGGCGGAGTTCTTTGCTTCCCGGGTGCGGTACACCGCTTACGGCGGTGCCCGGGGCGGAGGAAAATCCTGGGCCCTTCGGCGGAAGCTGGCGGCTATGTGTCTGCGCTGGCCGGGGCTTCGTGCCATGCTGGTGCGGCGCAGCTACGGTGAGCTGAAGGGCAATCACCTGGGACCTATGCTGGAGGAGTACGGCACCCTCTGTCGGTGGAGTGAGGGGGAGAAGACCCTGTTCTTTCCCGGCGGGAGCCGCATTCAGTTTGCCTACTGCGACGGTGAGAACGATGTCCTGCGCTATCAGGGGCAGGAGTACGATGTGATCGCCATTGACGAAGCGACACAGCTCAGCGAGCTGCAGTTTGCGGCCCTCAAGGCTTGTCTGCGCGGAACGGCACAGCGGCCGCGGCGGATGTATTTGACCTGCAACCCCGGCGGGATTGGACACGCATGGGTCAAACGGCTTTTCATCGATCGCGATTTTCGCGAGGGTGAGGATCCGGGTGACTATCGGTTCATTCCCGCGCGGGTCTATGACAACGCCGTTTTGCTGGATGCCGACCCCGATTATGTCAGACAGCTGGAGAGTCTGCCCGAGCGACTGCGGGATGCCTGGCTGCACGGCCGATGGGATGTGTTCGAGGGGCAGTTTTTTCCCGAATTTAGCCCCGAGCGGCATATCTGCGGCCCCATGGAGCTGCCCTGCGGCTGGCGGTGCTTTGCCGCCCTGGACTACGGCTTTGATATGCTGGCGGTGCTTTTGCTTGGGGTGGACTATGACGGCGGGCTTTGGGTGCTGGGTGAGCACTGTGAGAGCGGATTGAGCCTGGGTGAGGCCGGCCGTCGGGTGGTGGAATTTTTCGGTGAGACGGGGCCGCGGGTGGAGTACATTGCGGCTTCTCCCGACTTGTGGAACCGCCGCCAGGACAGCGGTCGAAGCGGTGTGGAGATCCTTTGCGCGGTGGCGGGGATGCCGCCTTTGCTTCGGGCCGACAACCGCCGTGTGGCGGGATGGCGCGTCCTGCGGGAATTTTTGGCCGGTGGGGCGGGGAAGGCGGGGCTGCATATCGCGTCAACCTGCACGACGCTGATCAGCTCTCTGTCTGCTCTGCGCTTCGATCCGATCCGCACCGAGGATGCCGCCGACCGTCCCCACGAGATCACCCATGCGCCGGAGGCTCTGCGCTACGGTGCCATGAGCTGTCTTCCCCCGCCTGTGGCCGAGGACTTTTCCTTCGGTCGGGGTGGGGTGAGGGGATACTGGAACTGACTTCTGTGCAGAAGAAAAGGAGGAGATTATGGCAACCATTCACACAAAAGGGGAGGGGGCATCCCTGTCATTTGAAGGCTTCGGCGGCATCGACCGCCGGTGGAACAGGGGGAGCAATTCCGTTTACGATCTGCAGAATCTGCGGGTGGACGGCGGCGGTGCCCTTCGCCGCCGATGCGGCTTCGGCCGACTGACCACACTACCCGCCCGGATCCGCGGGCTTTGGTCGGGGATTTTTGCGGGAGAGCCCTGCGCGTTTGCCGCGGCAGGGGATCGGCTGTACCGTCTGTCGGGCGCCGATGGCAGCTATACCGAGATCGGTGCAATTTCTTCCGGGGAGGGGCGTGTCAATCTCTTCCTTTGGCGGGACAATCTGATCTGTCTTGACGGGGAAGAAATCCGTACCTATGACGGTGAGCGCTGCACGGCGGCAGATCCTTACATTCCTCTGGTGACCGAGGTGGATGATGTCAGCGGCACCGAGACATCCCTTGAGGCCATCAATCTTATCGGCAGGAGGGTGAGGGTGAAATTTCGTCTGCAGGGGAGAAACTATCTCATCTTCAAGTTCCCCGTGGCTGAGGTGGAGCAGTTGAGAAATGCTGAGACAGGCGAGGAGGTTGACAACTGGTCGTTTCAGATTGAGGGCGGGGAAATCCCGTTTATTCTGTTTGACGGTTATCCCGAGAGTACCGCCTGGCTGGTGGCGACTCTGGTGCTCCGGGATGACTATTATCGCTGTGCCGATATTGCAGCCTGCGGCGGTGCGGTGATTTGGGGTGGTACCGACGACAGCCGCATTCTTTGCTTCGGCGGCGGCAGGCAGGGGGAGATTTTCAGTTCTGCCGAGGTGGACGCCCTGCGGCTGGCCGAGGCCAAGCGGCATAGTGCCAGTGATGGAAAGCTGTACTTTCCCCTGTCAGGATGCTTTTGCCTGGGAGACGGACGGTACCCGGTTCGCGCCGCCTGTCCCCACTATGACCGCTTGCTGATCTACACCGACGGCGAATGCTGGGCGTCCGATTATGATGCCGACGGCCGCCAGGCCATTTCCGTTCTCCCCATCAATTCGGGGGTCGGCTGCAGTGCCGACGGCGGTGCGGCCCTGGCGGGGAACGATCCCGTGACGGTGGCAGATGGGGCGGTTTGGCGCTGGACGGCCAGCCGCCTTCAGCGGGACGAATGCAGTGCCGAGCAGATCTCGGCGGGTGTGTCCGACTTACTCAGCGATGATTTCACCGCCCGTGCGTTGGTGTTCGGTTCCCGTTCCCGGGGAGAGATCTGGCTGGCTGATCCCGCATCTGAGGCAGGGGAGGTGCTGGTGTACCGCACCGATCTTGACCTTTGGTACCGATTC
>JAFTUB010000132.1 GCA_017466495.1 Clostridia bacterium | reverse complement strand
TCAATGTCCTGGGTGACGCGCCCCTGGGCGACAGCTTAACGATCTACCGCGCCGAAGACCTTGAGCACGATGAACGCTACCTCTTCCGCACTCTCCGCGCAGACGGATCTCCCAACATTGAGGCTGTGGTCACCCTGACCGAGGCTGAATCATGACCGCCCCCACTTTGCTTCTGGTGGGGCATGACCCCTGCTTTGCCAGGATGCTGAGCTATGAGCTGGGACGGGCCGGCTACTGCGTGGTGGCTGACGGCGAACTTCCCCGCTCCATTGACTGCGCCGTGGTGAATTTGGATACCGCGGTTCCGCCCGAGGGCATCCCCTATGTGGGCTGCACCCGGGTGCCTGAGCGTGTGGAGGGAAATCCCTGCGTCCTGCTCCGCCCTTTCCTGGTTTCCGCTCTGATTTCGGCATTGGAACAGGTGCGGCAGGCTGCCCCCGCCGACAGTACACCGCTCACCCTGTCCTGCACAGACAGCGACCGCTGTGCCCACTTCGGCCACGCACGCCTGCCTCTGATGCCCGCCGAATATGCCCTCTTCAAGGCATTGCTTGCCGCCAACGGCCGCCCGGTCAGTCGGGATACCCTCACCGCCGCCCTGCCCTCGGGCAAACAGCCCGCTTCCAATCTTTTGGAGGTAACGGTCTGCTCCCTGCGCAAAAACCTGGAGAAGGCCTTTGGACTTCGTCCCATCCGCACCGTCCGCGGAATCGGCTGGCGTCTGGATATGGAATAACCAAAAGGTGCATTGCGCCCTGCGCAATGCACCTTTTGATTTTGTTTTATTCTTCGATTCCCATCTGTCCCATAAGACGACGGTTGAATTCCTCGGCGGTATTGTAGCCCATCTTCTTCTGACGGTTGTTCATGGCCGCAATCTCCAGGATGATGGCAAGGTTACGGCCGGGGCGGACGGGAATGGTGATCATGGGCAGCTCAATCCCCAAGATCTCCATTTTTTCGCTGTCAAGCCCCAAGCGATCGTACATCTTGCCCTGAATCCAAGGTTCCAGATTGATTACCAGATCAACACGCTCGGTTTCCTTGACCGCACCCATACCAAAGAGGCGGCGAACATCCACGATACCGATGCCGCGCAGCTCCACATAGTGACGGAGGATCTCGGGAGCCTGACCCACCAGGGTCTTGGCCGAAACCCGCTTCAGCTCCACCGCATCATCGGCAATCAGACGGTGACCGCGCTTCACCAGCTCGATGGCCGTTTCACTCTTACCCACGCCGCTGTCGCCCAGCAGCAGAATACCCTCGCCGTAAACCTCCACCAAAACCCCGTGACGGGTAATGCGGGGGGCAAGGGATACCGAAAGGGAACCGACCAGGGCCGCCATGAATTCACTGGTTTCCCGCTGGGTACGAAGCAGGGGAATGCCCCGACTGTGGGCCACCGCCACCATTTCCTCCGGCACCGAAAGCCCGGTGGTGACGATCACCGCAACGGGATGCACATCGGCAAATCGCTCCACGCAGGCCAGGCGCTCTTCGGGCGTCTGTTCCACCAGATAGCGGTGCTCCGCCTTACCGATGAGCTGGATGCGAGCCGCTTCAAAGTGCTTGAAAAAACCGGTCAGCGCTAAACCGGGGCGATTGACCTCGGCAGTATATACCAGGATCTCGTCCAGATTTTCCGGCACGTCGATCACTTCCAGGGAAAAATCCTTGATCAGCTGTTTGAGGGGAATGGAGTATGTGGTATCCATAAATATGACCCGGACTTGCGGTGCAAGTCTTCCTTTCCTTTGTTGATCGGAGATGTTCTTTTTATAGTATAACATACCCGGGCGGGGAAAGAAAGAGGATTATGTGAAAATTTCTGCAAAAAACTGCGAAATTCACACGGCGGCCATATTTATGCGCTATACTGATAAAAAAACAGCTAAGGATGGTACATCATGAAGCATCATTTTTCGCATCGGCTCTTTGCCATGCTGCTGATCGCCCTGCTCTGCCTCACCGCCTGCGGCGAAATCAAACCCATTGAGCCCACCGAGGAAGAAACACAGGTGGTCATGCGGGCCGATCAATATGACATCTGCTATGACGAGCTCCGTTACTACACCTGCAATCTCAAGGACCAGATGGCCGCCTACTACGGCAGCGATATCTGGGCCAGCGCCGAGACGGCTGCGCCCTATCTGCAGGAGCTGAAGGATGGCGTGGAGGCCATGTGCCGCTACAACGCCGCCGTTCTCTCCCTCTGCGCCGAATTCGGCATCACCTACACCGAGAAGGCCATTGAGGAAGGCGTCCAGGCCGATATCGAAGCCTTGGTAGAAGAGCTGGGCGGCAAGTCGGCCTACCGGGATGCCCTGGCCGAATATCATATGTCCGACCGCCTTCTGCGCTACGTTTCGGCCATCACCCGCTGTGAGACCGAGCTTTACCATGTCCTCATCAGCCTGCAGCTGCTGGACAACTCCGATGCTGCCGCCGAGGCCTTCTTTGCTTCGGACGAGCTGGCCCGCACCCTGCACATTTACATTGCCAACGACGAAGGGGACGATGTGGACGCCAACCGCGCCAAGGCCGAGTCTGTTCTGCAGGAGCTGAAGAAGGGGGCCGACTTCAACTCCCTCATCGGTCGCTACAGTGAGGACTTCTACATGACCACCACCAACGGCTACTACTTCACTCGGGGTGAAATGAACGAAAGCTACGAAAAGGCCGCCTTTGCCCTGAAGGAAAACGAGGTCAGCGACGTGGTGGCCACCGACAACGGCTTCTACATCATCAAGCGTCTGCCCAAGGAGCAGAGCTACATCAACAAGAACTTCGAGACCCTCAAAAGTCAGTACCTCTCCGCCGCCTTCTACGGCATGATCGAGGATCGGCGGGACGAGATCACCGTCACCGTCCTGGATGAGAGCATCGAGCTCTGGCGCATGGATTGAGCCTTCCCATTTTTCGCGGTTTTTTGCACATTTTACAATTTGTTCATATTTGCGCTCTCCCTCTGTGGTATAATGTACACGGGTATGTTTGCCGGCTTCTGCAACAAAATCTTGTGGAACGCGCCTGCAGCAAACACTACAAATTGGGATTAAGTACCACGCAGAGGAGGTGAGCGGATGCGAGAAAATTACATCAATGTCGGGCGGATCAGACGCGCCCGGCGACAGACCAAACACCGTGTAATTTTCATCGTCATCAGCGCCTTCGTCATCTTCGGACTGAGCCTTTTGCTGGGTTATTATCTCCGCACACAGGTGGACACCATGCCTCAGCGCGGGGACATTCCCGCTGAGATGCTCTCGGGGCAGCTCCCTGCCGACACCTCGGATGCCAGCAAGATCAGCATCATGGCCCCCGACCTTCCCCTGGACGGTATCCCCGATGATGCTGCCGTGGCTGCCGCCGTGGAGAACCTGGTGCTGGACTCCCGGGAGGCCGTTTCGATTTGTCTGCGGGACGATGCGGGTGAGGTCTACTACCGCTCGTCGGTGGCGAAGAACCTGACCGGCCAGCAGGCCGAAGGGGTGGATCTTGCACTTCTGATTCCCGCCCTGCACAATGCCAACATTTACACCAGCGCCATGTTCGGCGTAACCGCCTTTGCTTCCCCCGGAACAGGGGAGGGCGATCTGCTTTACGCCTATGAAAGCTCTCTCATCGCCGAGATCGGCGCGTCCGGTGTCGACGAGATTCTCCTGACCGGACTTCCCGTCACCGTGGACACCCTAGATGCGGTTTCCGCCTTTTTGGGTGAGACAAGACGCCAGCTCCCCGATGGGGTTCAGCTGGCAGTGGCCGTTCCCGCGGCTCTGACGGCGGAAGCGGCAGGCAGCGTGCTCATCAAGCAGCTCTCCCAGTACGCCGACACCATTGCCCTGGATCTGCGCAGTCTTACCGCCACTGAGGGCCAGTCCCCGGCAGATACCGCCGCGGCAATTTTCACCAACGCATCGCTTTATTTCTCCAAATACAATATGCGGGTTCTGCTTCCCGTCGCCGACCGGGAGACCTTCTCGGCACTTCGCCAGTCCATGGAACTCAACGGTAT
>JAFTUB010000131.1 GCA_017466495.1 Clostridia bacterium | reverse complement strand
GGCGCAGCTCGGAAGCGGTGCGGTTGCGGTTGTCGGTGGTGGTCTCTACGATGACGGCCACGCCCTGGGGACCGTAGCCCTCATAGGTCAGCTCTTCGTAGTTCACATCGTTCTCACCCATGGCCTTCTTGATGGTGCGCTCGATGTTATCGTTGGGAACATTGTTGCTCTTGGCCTTCTGGATCAGGTCGCGCAGGCGGGAGTTAATGCTGGGATCGGGACCGGCAGCCTTGACGGCGATGGTGATCTCCTTACCGATCTTGGTGAAGACCTTGGCGCGCTGAGCGTCGGTCTTTTCTTTCTTGTGCTTGATGTTACTCCATTTGCTATGCCCGGACATATTGTTGTACCTCGTTTATTGTAAATTTTTTTTAGATTTTTTCGGTTTTCTTCATGCACACCAGGCCAAAGGCATTGCCCAGGACGATGCCTGCGGCCTCGGCCAACTTGACACGGGTGGCGCGGATCTGTGCATCCTCGGCGGTGAGGATGGGGCAGTTGTGATAGAAGCGGTTGAAAGCCGCACAGACCTCCAGGATATAGCGGACGATATAGGAGGGCTCGTACTCCTCCAGGGCCGCCATGACGCGCTCGTTGAAGCGGGCAAGGACCTTGAGCAGATCTGCTTCCTCGGGAGCGGTAACGGTGTATGCGTCGCAGGACAGCTCGCCGGCCTTCTCCAGGATGGAGCAGGTACGGGCGTAGGTGTACTGGGCGTAGGGGCCGGTGTTGCCCTCAAAGCTAAGGGCATCCTCGAGAATGAAGTTGATATCGCGGTTGCGGTTATTGGAGAGATAGTTGAAGACGATAGCACCAACGCCGACAGCCTCGGCCACCTCATCCTTGTTCTGCAGGTCGGGGTTCTTCTCGTCCATGATGGCGCGCACCTTCTCAATGGCCATGGCGAAGAGATCCTTGAGCAGAACCACGTTGCCGGTACGGGTTGCCAGCTTTGCGCCGTTTACCGATACCGTGCCGTAGGGGACGTGGACGAGCTGATCGTACCAGTCATATCCCATCAGCTCCACAACCTTGAACCACTGGGCAAAGTGAAGGTTCTGCCCGGCAGAGGTCACATAGATGGCCTTATCAAAGTTGTAGGTTTGCTTGCGGTAGACAGCAGCGGCGATATCTCTGGTAGGATAGAGGGTGGAGCCGTCCCGCTTGAGGATCAGGCAGGGGGGCATATTGTACTCTTCCAGGTTGACGATGGATGCACCGTCATCCAGGGTAAGCAGCCCCTGTTCGCGCAGCTTTTCCACCTGTGCCGGCATTTTGTCGGTATAGAAGCTCTCGCCCTTGTAGCTGTCAAAGGTGATGCCCAACTGCTTGTAGGTCTTCTCATACTCAGCCAGGGAAATATCCACAAACCAGCGCCAAAGCGCAAGATTTTCCTCGTTCCCCTCCTCCAGCTTGTGGAACTCGGCACGGGCCTCGTCCCCAAGTGCGGGATCGGCGGGAATTCCCTTTTCCTCATTGCCGGAGATGGCATTGTTGACCCGCACATAAAGTGCTACCAGCTCATCAATGCCCCCCTGCTCGATCAGCTCGCGGTTGCCCCACTTTTTGTAGGCAACGATCAGCTTGCCGAACTGGGTGCCCCAGTCGCCGAGGTAATTGATTCCCGTGCAATGGTAGCCCACAAACTCGTGCAGACACTTCAGGGAATGGCCGATGACGGTGGTGCCCAGGTGGCCGATGTGGAAGGGCTTGGCCACGTTGGGAGAGGAATAGTCGAGGACGACCTCCTTGCCCGCACCGATATCGGAGGAGCCGTACTTCTCCCCCTCGGCAAGGATACGGGTCAGCACGTTCTCGCCCAGCCAGGCGGGATCGAGATAGAGGTTGAAGTAGCCGTTTACGGCTTCAGCGCGCGCTACGCCGGCACAGGCAAAGCCTTCGGCGATGGCGGCGGCGATCTGTACGGGAGAGCGGCGCATGGTCTTGCTCAGCTTGAAGCAAGGCAGGGCAAGGTCACCCATCTTGGAATCGGGGGGATATTCGAGCATGGCGGCCAGCTCTGCCGCCGTGGGAGCACCGTCGGGATTGAGGGTGCGGAGCCGATCAACGCATTGCTCGGCGATGGTCAATTTCAAAGTCTGCATAATAACCTTTCCTTACTGCCCGCAATTCGGGCGAAACCGTGATTGTTCAAGCACAGATGTGCAAAATTGATCTATTTATTTGCGGCGTCTGCCCATAAGCAGAACGACGACCAGCAGAACGACGCAGATCGCACCGCCAATCCCTGCTACCATCATAATCGAATCACCCGTAGCGGGAGAAGACATAATCAGAAGCGGCAAATTCGTTGTTTCCATCACATTTTTCCTTTCTGTATCTTTCGATAAATTTTATCAGACGGTAAGATCGGCGATCTTCGCACCGGTGAAGCGCAGGATCTCCTCGGCAGAGAGCAGAAGCTGGCAGCCACGGACGCCCGCGCTGACCGTAATCCTCTCCTGTTCCTCCACTGCGGCATCAAACCAAGTGGGGAATTTCTTCTTCATTCCCACAGGGGAGCATCCCCCGCGGATATAGCCGGTCAGTCCCAACAGGTCCTTGACCGCCACCATTTCCAGCTTTTTGTTGCCGGTGGCCGCGGCGGCGCACTTCAGGTCGATTTCCTTGGCGCAGGGGATCACCAGCACAATGGGGCCTGTTTTGTCCCCCTTCGCCACCAGAGTCTTGAAAACAATCTCCACGGGCAGACCGATCTGCTCGGCGATATGGACGCCGGAGAGGTCGTTCTCGTCCACCTCGTAGGTCATGGGTTCGTATTTGATCTTCGCCACGTCCAGCTGGCGCATGGCATTGGTTTTATTCATGTTCATTCACCTCCCCGGAAAGGGTGTGCCGCTCGCGAAGCAGCTCTGCGGCGGCTTCTCGCTGACGGTCGGTGACGGTGATCCCACCCATAATCCGGGCGATCTCCCCTACCCGCTCCTCCTCGGCCAGCCGGCGCAGAGAAGATTCCATACGGCCGTCCCGCTCCGCTTTGGCGATCAGCAGGTGAGCATCCGCCATAGAGGCGACCTGCGCCGAATGGGTCACGCAGATCACCTGGGTGTCCTTGGCAATATCCGAGAGCAGAAGGCCGATCTTCCGGGCGGTCTTGCCCGAGATGCCGGTGTCGATCTCGTCGAACACAATGGTTCCCACCCCGTCCCGGTCGGCCAGCACCCGCTTCAGGGCGAGCAGAATGCGGGAGAGCTCGCCCCCCGAGGCGATCTTCGCCATGGGCAGCAGAGGCTCGCCTGGGTTGGCAGCCAGCAGAAACTCCACATCGTCACCGCCGTCCGGGGCAAATTTGGTTTTGCCGTCGGGCTCACGGCGGGGCGTTACCGCCGCCGAGAAGCGAACCTTGGGCATATCCAGGAAGGTGAGGGTGCGGAGCACCTCATCCCGCAGGCGTTCTGCCGCCGCGGTACGGCTCTCACGCAGAGCGGCAGCGGCATGCTCGGCGGCAGCTGTCAGTGCGGCAATCTCGGTTTTGAGAGCATCTGCCCGCTCATCGGCGGAGTTGAGTTCCTCCAACTCCTCAGCGGCCCGGGCGCGGAAGGCCAAAATCTCCCGCTCGTCGGCACCGTACTTCCGCTTCAGCTTGGAGATGGCATCCAGC
>JAFTUB010000130.1 GCA_017466495.1 Clostridia bacterium | reverse complement strand
CCCATATCCTGACCGCCCACGAACAGGGCGCAGCACACGCTGCCGACGGATATGCAAGAACCACGGGGCGTGTTGGCGTGGTACTTTCCACCTCGGGCCCCGGTGCCACCAACCTGGTCACAGGGATTGCTACGGCGCACTTGGACTCCATTCCCTTAGTCGCCATCTGCGGAAACGTTCCCACCACACAGATCGGTACTGACAGCTTCCAGGAGATCGATATCACCGGTGTGACCCTGCCCATTACCAAGCATAATTATTTTGTGGGATCGGTAGACCAGCTGGCCGAGACGGTCAGAGAGGCCTTTGTGTTGGCACAGTCCGGCCGTCCCGGACCTGTACTGGTGGACATCCCCAAGGATGTGCAGATTGCCATGTGCGAGTATACCCCCATGGCGCCCGTTAAAGCCGAGCCTAAGCAGGCTGCAAAGGAGCTTCGCGTCCGCGAGGCTGCGGAATGCATCGATCTTGCGGAACGTCCGTACATCTACTTCGGCGGAGGCGTTCTCTCCGGGGATGCTGCCGAAGAAATGCTGGCTCTTGCCGAGAAGATCGACGCAGTGATCGGCTGCTCTATGATGGGACTCTCGGCAATTCACACCGACCATCCCCGCTTCCTTGGGATGCAGGGGATGCACGGTCACTATGCCTCCTCCATGGCGATGCACCATGCCGACCTGATTATTTCCCTCGGTGTGCGTTTCAATGACCGCGCCACCGGAAATCGCTTTAAGTTTGCCCCCAGAGCAAAGATCGTGCAAATTGATATTGACGGCTCGGAGTTGTCCAAGAACGTCAACGCAGTTCACGGTATGCGTGGCGATATCAAGCTTACCCTTCAACAGCTGCTCCCGCTGATCAAGCAGGCAGAACATCCCGAGTGGCAGCAAAAGGTTGCCGATCTCCGTAAAATCGAAGAGGAATCCACCGACCGGCGGGAGGGAATCACGCCCCGAAACGCCATCATGGCGCTGAACCGCCATCTCGGTCCCAATACCTCGGTGGCTACCGATGTGGGACAGCATCAGATGTGGTCCGCGCAGAATCTGTTCTGGCGCAAGCCAAGGCGGTTTGTTTCCAGCGGCGGACTTGGCACCATGGGCTTCGGGCTCGGTGCCGCTATCGGTGCCGCCTTCGGTACGAAGGAGCATTCAGTGCTGGTAACGGGTGACGGCAGCTTTGGTATGTGCCTCAACGAGCTGGCCACCGCGGTTCGGTACAATGTTCCCGTGGTGATCCTGCTCTTCAACAACGGCGTGCTGGGCATGGTGCGGCAATGGCAGACCCTCTTCTTTGACCGACATTATTCCAACACGATCCTGGACAGAAAGACCGATTTCGTGGCCCTTGCCCATGCTTTCGGCGCTGACGGTGAGCGGATCTCGAGCATGGACGAGCTGGATGCCGCCCTTGAGAAAGCCTTCTCGGTGAACGGACCGTATGTCATTGAGTGTCCCATCGAGAAAGACGAGTTTGTTCTTCCCATGCTTCCTCCCGGAGGCTCCATGGACGATATTATTCTGAAGGTAGGTGACTGATGTGAACCGATATACCGTGGCTGTGCTCGTGCGCAACCAGTTCGGCGTGCTGAACCGCGTGACCAGTATGTTCCGCCGCAGACAGTTCAATATCAGCGCGCTTACCGTAAGTGAAACCGAGTCCAGCGAATATTCCCGCATCACAGTGATCTTCGACGGAGATGAGCTCAACAAACAGCAGCTGATCAATCAGCTTTATAAGCTTCCCGATGTTTATTCCATCAAGGAGTTTGGGGCTGACGATTCGGTCAGCTGTGAGCTGCTGCTGATCAAAATGGAAAACAATCCCGCAACCCGGGAAGATATCCGTGCCGCGGCAGAGGCATTCAACGCCAAAACCGTGGATTATGCCAAGGAGTCCATTGTCTTCCGCCTGGCGGATGACAGCAGACGAATTGATGATTTTATCAACTTGATGCGAGACTACACCATTCTTGAGATCTGCCGTACAGGCAGTGTTTCCCTGGAAAAGGGAAGCTCCACCATCCGCAAGGTGACCAATCTGTAAATCAATTTATCCGAATAGAAAGAAGGAATTTATCATGGCAAGAATTTTTTATCAGCAGGACTGCGATCTGCAGAAGCTTGCAGGCAAGACCGTTGCGATCATCGGTTACGGCTCCCAGGGTCACGCTCACGCGCTGAACCTCAAGGACAGCGGCGTAAATGTTATCGTCGGCCTTTACGAAGGCTCCAAGAGCTGGGCAAAGGCTGAGGCACAGGGGCTGAAGGTTATGGTCGCTGCAGAGGCTGCCAAGGCTGCTGATGTAATCATGATCCTGATCAACGATGAGAAGCAGGCTGCACTTTACAAGGAAAGCATCGAGCCCAATCTGACCGAGGGCAAGACCCTTGCTTTTGCTCACGGCTTTAACATTCACTTCGGCTGCATCAAGCCTCCCAAGAATGTCAACGTTATCATGGTTGCCCCCAAGGGCCCCGGTCACACCGTCAGAAGCGAATATCAGGCCGGCAAGGGTGTACCTTGTCTGATCGCCGTCGAGCAGGATGCAACCGGCGACGCATGGGATATCGGTCTGGCGTATGCGCTTGGCATTGGCGGCGCGCGTGCAGGCGTCCTTGAGACCAACTTCCGCACTGAGACCGAAACCGACCTCTTCGGTGAGCAGGCTGTGCTCTGCGGCGGCGTATGCGCCCTCATGCAGGCCGGCTTTGAGACCCTGGTCGAGGCTGGCTATGACCCCAGAAACGCTTACTTTGAGTGCATTCATGAGATGAAGCTCATCGTCGACCTCATTTACCAGAGCGGCTTCTCGGGTATGCGCTACTCCATCTCCAACACCGCTGAGTACGGCGATTACATCACCGGTCCGAAGATCATCACCGAGGACACCAAGAAGGCAATGAAGAAGATCCTGGCCGACATCCAGGACGGCAGCTTTGCCAAGGAATTCCTCTTGGATATGTCCGATGCCGGCAAGCAGGTGCACTTCAATGCAATGCGCAAACTGGCAAGCGAGCATCCCGCCGAGGTTGTCGGCGAGGATATCCGTAAGCTCTACAGCTGGAGCGACGAGGACAAGCTGATCAATAACTGATTTCGGATGGCCAAGGGAGACAACTCCCTTGGCTAATCCTCTATGAAAGGAGCTTCTTATGATGAAAAGTGATGCGTTGAAAAACGGAATGCAGAATGCACCCCACCGCGCGCTCTATCATGCCTTGGGCCTTACCGAAGAGGAGATTGCCCGCCCGCTGGTGGGTATTGTCAGCTCGTACAATGAAATTGTTCCCGGTCATACCAACATCGACAAGGTTGTGGATGCGGTGAAATTGGGCGTCGCCATGGCAGGCGGCACACCCATCGTATTTCCCGCCATTGCGGTTTGCGACGGAATCGCCATGGGTCATGTGGGGATGAAATATTCCCTGGTGACCCGCGACCTGATCGCCGACTCCACCGAGGCGATGGCCATGGCCCACGGTTTCGATGCCCTTGTTATGGTGCCCAACTGCGACAAGAATGTCCCCGGCCTGCTGATGGCTGCGGCAAGACTGAATATCCCCACCGTGTTTGTCAGCGGCGGCCCCATGCTTGCCGGACACATCGACGGCGCGAAAACCAGCTTTTCTTCCATTTCCGAGGCGGTCGGAGAATTCAACGCCGGGAAAATTTCCGAGGAAAAGCTCAGAGAATATGAGTGCAAGACTTGTCCTACCTGCGGGTCCTGCTCCGGTATGTACACCGCAAACTCCATGAACTGTCTCACCGAGGCTCTTGGCATGGGCCTGCGGGGCAACGGTACAATTCCCGCAGTTTATTCGGCACGCATTGAGCTTGCTAAGCACGCAGGGATGGCGGTCATGAAGCTGATTGAGAAAAACATCCGCCCCCGTGACATCATGACCGAAAAGGCCATCATGAATGCACTGACGGTGGATATGGCCCTGGGATGCTCCACCAACAGTATGCTTCATCTTCCCGCCATCGCACACGAGTGCGGCGTGGAGATCAACCTGGATATTGCCAACCAAATCAGCGAGAAGACCCCCAATCTCTGCCACCTTGCCCCTGCAGGCCGCACCTACATGGAAGAGCTGGACGAGGCAGGCGGTGTCTATGCCGTCATGAATGAGCTCAGCAAAAAGGGCTTGCTTCACACCGACTGCATGACGGTCACGGGCAAGACGGTAGGCGAGAATATTGCACCTTGTATCAATCTCAATCACAATGTCATTCGTCCCATCGAGAATCCCTACAGCGAGACCGGTGGCATTGCTGTCCTGCGCGGCAACCTCGCCCCTGAGGGCAGCGTGGTCAAGCGCTCGGCGGTGCTCCCTGAAATGCTGGTGCACGAAGGCCCGGCGCGCGTGTTTGAATGCGAGGAAGATGCCCAGGCAGCCATTAACGCAGGAAAGATCAATCCCGGCGATGTGGTAGTCATCCGTTATGAAGGTCCCAAGGGAGGCCCCGGTATGCGGGAAATGCTCAATCCCACCTCTGCCATCATGGGCATGGGACTCGGCAACAGTGTTGCGCTCATCACCGACGGCCGCTTCAGCGGCGCTACCCGAGGCGCCTGCATCGGACACGTTTCGCCCGAAGCTGCCTCCGGCGGTATGATCGGTGTCGTGGAAGAGGGAGATATCATCTCCATCAACATTCCCGAAAACAAGCTGGAGCTCAAGGTGGACGAAGCCGTCCTGGCTGAGCGCATGAAGAATTTTGTCCCCAAGACCAAGCCCCTTTCCGGCTACCTGAAGCGGTATGCGGCGTTGGTTTCCAGCGGTGCATCGGGGGCAATTCTGAACTGAGATGAAACATACTGATCTGAAACTGCTTAAGCGCAGATTGGAGGCACTGGCGATCTACCGCGAGCTGCTCGCCGATCCGGTATTGGATTCGCTTTGCCGCTATCTCGCCGCGCCCTCCGTTTCCGCATACGGGGAGTTTGTATCGGCGCTTTACCGTGCAAACGGCGGCGATCTATGTGTACACCTGCGCAAGCTGTGCGAGAACAGCGAAAATGTTTATGTGCGCACGGTGGGGCAGGGGATGTCCCCCGCGCCGCACCTCTGCCGCACGCTGGAACAGGAGCTGGCAACCATGCAGATGGTAGCGGATCTGTCCCCTGCAGATCTTCTGCAGGGACTCGAGACGGCCGACTATCTTCCCGCCTTCACCTCGGAAAAGGTCGACCTGGCGGCTTGCATTCAGCACCGCGCCGCCAATATTCGGCGGTACGGTTACGGGATCTATGCGGAAAACCATATGTTTTATCTGGATTCGGAGAACCGCATTGTTCCTGTTCTGCACCCCGACCCCATCCTGCCAGAGGATTTGGTGGATTACACCCGAGAACGGCAGATCGTACTGGATAACACCCGCGCCCTGCTGGAGGGGAAGCCGGCGGCAAATATCTTGCTTTCGGGAGATGCGGGTACAGGCAAATCCTCTACTGTCAAGGCTGTGGGGAACGCGCTCTTTGCCGAGGGACTTCGTATCATCGAGGTACGCAAAGATCAGCTTTGCGCGATTCCCGGCCTGCTGGATGAACTGTCGGCAAACCCACTGAAATTTATTTTGTTCATCGACGACCTTTCCTTCCTCAAGGATGATGACAACTTCAATTCCCTCAAAGCATTGCTTGAGGGCTCGGTTTCGGCCAAGTCTCCCAATGTGGTGATCTACGCCACCAGCAATCGCCGGCACATCATCAGAGAAACCTTCTCTGACCGTGAAGGGGACGACATTCACCGCAACGATACCATGCAGGAGATG
>JAFTUB010000129.1 GCA_017466495.1 Clostridia bacterium | reverse complement strand
TATCCACTGAGCTAGTGGCGCATAGGGTATTCGATTGTGGGATGCTCTGGTTCGCGCCTCGCTCGGAGTTCCCAGTTCGTAGCCGGGCACTCTATCCACTGAGCTAGTGGCGCATACCTCGTTTCGAGGACTCTAATATAATACCACACCTCCCGGAATTTGTCAACCCTTTTTTGAAATTTTTTTATTTTTCTTTTGCGGCGTGATTTCTGCCGCCGAGGGGGAGAATTTTGCCCCCATCTCCCATCTCCGATTGACAGCTCCCCGCCGGCTGTGGTACAATAAAGAAAAAGATTCAGATTGGCGAGTCGCCGAGAGAGGAATGTACATGAGCAAAGTTGCATGGAAGGGCGGGGCACTGTTAGGGCCGCTGCCCCCTGTGATGGTCAGCTGCGGCAACGGCGAGACCGACAATATCATTACCGTGGCCTGGACGGGAATCACCTGTACCCATCCGCCAAAGACCTATATCTCCATTCGTCCCTCCCGCCACTCCTATCCCATCATTCGGGAAACCGGGGAGTTTGTCATTAATCTCGCCCCCGCGTCCTTAGTGCGGTCGGTGGACTACTGCGGCATTTTCACCGGGGCGAAGGTGGACAAATTTGAGAAGTGCGGCCTGACCCGCGCGCCGGCGCAGGCGGTGAAGTGCCCTCTGATCGCAGAGGCACCCCTGTCCCTGGAGTGCCGGGTCACCGATGTGATCCCACTGGGATCTCACGATATGTTTTTGGCCGACATCGTGGCGGTGGATGTGGAAGAATCCTTGCTGGATGAGCGGGGAGCGCTCTGCTTGTCCCGGGCGGAACTGGTGGCCTTTGCCCACGGGGAATATTTTGCCCTGGGGGATAAGCTGGGGAAATTCGGCTTCAGCGCGGCCAAGAAGAAGCCTCACCCGCCCCGGGGTAAAGGCGGCCGCCCGGTACCGCAGAAGCGAAAGGATCACGGAGGAAAAACATAATGCGAGGTTTTGTACGGCTTCTGCCGCTTTTGACGGTGCTGGTCCTTTTGGCAGGCTGCGGCGGTGAGCCCATGGGCAGCTATCCTCTGGACGGGGGCATGACCTGCCAGACTTATGGCAGCGAAACCGGGCTTTCCCGACTGGAGATCACCACGGCGTCGGGGGAGACGGGGCGCTTCTCTCTGCCCCGGGCGACGCTGGAGCCCAACCCTGCCGGCGGCTTTGAACTGGTGGATATGAACTTCGATGGGCACGCTGACCTGCGGGTTGCCTACAAAAAGATGGCAAACGGGGATATGCGTTACACCTGCTTCCTGTGGCAGGAGGATGGCGTGGTCAAGAGCGAGCAGCTCAGCGCTCTGCGGGGAATGGAGATTGATGCCGAGGCAGAGGTGCTCACGGCCTGGGACCGCTATGTGATCCCCGAGGAGCACGAGAGCCGCTCCCGCACCCGCTATGTGTGGCAGGACGGAACTCTGTGGGCGGTGGAGAAGCGGGAGCTGCTCTACTATCCCGAGGAGGGGGTCTATTGCCTGATTGATTCTGCCGCTGTACCGGGGGAGGCGCTGACGGTACAGGATGAGCGATGGATATTTCCCGAAAAATTTGATGAAAACGAAATCTGGAACTGAGAGGATAGAGCAATGAAACAAAATTATACCGTTCCCGTCAAGCTCAATGAGGAGATGATTCGCAAGCTCCTTTATATCGCCCAGGCTGAGGGAAGAAGCCCTTCGGCGCACTTCCTGTTCATGCTGCGGAATAACATCGCCTACTTTGAGCGCACCAAGGGGAAGATCCCACAGGATGCCCTGCGCGGGATTTCTCTGGAAGAGTACGCCGAGAAGGAATAAAGTACATCAAATCCGGGATGCCGCAGAAATGACGGCACTCCGGATTTGTTTTTTTGAATTTTCAGATTCAAACGATTAATATAATTAATGATAAATGTCAAAAAATCAATTATTATCTAAAAAAATCAATGACTACTATTGACAGAGCTACGGAACTGCGGTATAATAGACCCATCAAATCATCATCTGCAAAAGGAGAACAGACCGATGGCAACAAGACGCGGTAATCTAATGAGCGTGCGGGACGATATCCGGCTGCTGGATGCGACTCTGCGGGATGGGGGACTCTGCAATAATTTCAAGTTCAGTACCGAATTTGTTCGCGCACTGTATAAGACGAATATCAAGAGCGGCGTGGACTATATGGAGTTCGGTTATAAGGCAGACCCCGACCTTTTCGATGAGAGGGACTTCGGACCGTGGAAATTCTGCCGCGAAGAGGATCTGCGTGCCATTGTGGGAGAGAACATCTCGGATATGAAGATCGCGGTGATGGCCGACGTGGGCCGCTGCAACTTCCGCCGGGATTTTGTGCCGAAATCTGAGTCGGTAATCGATATGGTGCGGGTGGCCTGCTATGTGCATCAGATGCCTGCCGCCCTGGAGATGATCGAGCATCTCCACGGCCTCGGCTACGAAACCGCCTGCAATATCATGGCGGTGACCCAGGCGGGAGCGGGGCAGATTGACGAGGCCTTGGCTATGCTGAATGCGTCGCCGGTGGACGTGATCTACCTGGTGGACAGCTACGGTGCCCTCTATCCTGAGAATGCTTCTGCCCTGGCGATCACCTACCTGGAGTCGGTGGAAAAGGTGGGGAAGAAGATCGGCTTCCATGCCCACAATAACCAGAATCTCGCCTTTGCCAACACAATCGATACCCTCTCCCGGGGCGTGTCCTTCCTGGATGCCACGGTGCAGGGCATCGGCCGGGGCGCGGGGAACTGTGCCACCGAGCTTCTGCTGGGCTTCCTCAAAAATCCCAAGTACAATCTCTACAGTATCCTTACCTTCATCGAGCAGTACATGATCCCCCTGCGCAAGGAGGTGACATGGGGATACGATCTGCAGTTCATGTTCACGGGCCAGCTCAACCGCCATCCCCGGGAGGCGCTCTCCTTCACCGCAGAGGGAAGGGGAGACTACTGTACCTTCTACAAGGAATTGCTTGACCACGAATAAAGTAAGAGACACGCTGATTGCATCGGCGTGTCTCTTGTCTGCAAGTTTTTGCGGAGGGGTTCGGGGAGGTGCTTTTTTCAAAAAGCGCCTCCCCGATTCTCCTCGGGTGATCTCGGCGCGGGCGCAAGCGGTGTGTCGGAAATTTGACGAATTTTTGAGAATTCGCAAAATCCTCTTTACTTTTGAGCGTATTTGTGGTATGATTAAGAGGTTAAGATATCGTCATGATGTCTTGTACCAATTCCGGCAAAAATATAATCATATATAGGAGGACAAAATCCAATGGCAATCGAAAGAAAAAAGATTTCTATGGATGGTAACTCGGCTGCGGCGCATGTATCCTACGCCTTCACCGAAGTTGCCGCAATCTACCCCATCACTCCCTCTTCCGTGATGGCTGAGCTGACCGACAGCTGGTCTGCTACCGGCCTCAAGAACATCATGGGCGAGCAGGTCAAGGTCATGGAGATGCAGTCTGAGGCAGGTGCTGCAGGTACCGTTCACGGCTCTCTTGCCGCCGGTGCTCTTACCACCACCTATACCGCTTCCCAGGGTCTGCTTCTCATGATCCCCAATATGTACAAGATCGCCGGTGAGCTTCTGCCCTGCGTGATTCATGTATCCGCACGCTGCGTGGCTTCCCATGCGCTGAACATCTTTGGTGACCACTCCGACGTTTACGCTTGCCGGCAGACCGGTTTTGCTATGATGGCCGAGTCCAATCCTCAGGAAGTGATGGACCTGGGTGCTGGTGCTCACCTGGCAACCATCAAGGGCCGCGTTCCCTTCCTGAACTTCTTCGACGGTTTCCGTACCTCCCACGAGATCCAGAAGATCGAGGCTTGGGATTACAAGGATCTGGAGGAGATGGTGGACAAGGATGCCATCGCTGCATTCCGCGCCCGCGCCCTCAATCCCGAGCATCCTGTTCTCCGCGGCTCCGCTGAGAACGGTGATATTTTCTTCCAGCACCGTGAGGCCTGCAACCGT
>JAFTUB010000128.1 GCA_017466495.1 Clostridia bacterium | reverse complement strand
TGGCCGGAGTGGAACGGCGGTTTGCCTCCTCGGGGGCTGCGCCGCGGATCGCGGCGGGGGGCTCGGGGGAAAAGACCACGGGAAGGTGGGTGATTCCCCGCTTGCGCAGGCTGGTACGCATGACTCTTGCCAGAGGACAACCCTCGGTTTTGGCCAGGTCGGTCACCGAAAAACGGGAGGGATCCAGCTTATTCCCCGCTCCCATGGCAGAAATGATGGGCACGCCTGCCGCCTCTGCCCGGCAGATCAGCTCGATCTTGGCAGAGACGGTGTCGATGCAGTCGGCAATGAAATCAAACCGGTCAAGGGGAACGGTATCGGCATTCTCGGGGGTGTAAAAGAGCTGATGCGTTTCCACCGCTGCGGCGGGATTGATGTCGAGAATCCGCTCCCGCATTACCTCCACCTTGGGGCGGCCCACGGTGGAATGGAGAGCGATGATCTGACGGTTGATGTTGGAGCGGGACACAGTATCCCGGTCAAAGAGCACCAGCTCCCCCACGCCGCTCCGCGCCAGTGCCTCACAGACATGGCCGCCAACGCCGCCGATCCCAAATACTGCCACCCGGGCACGGGAAAGCCGCTCTACGGCCTCCTCCCCCAACAATGCCGCCGTACGGGAAAACTGTTCGTCCAACATCTGCATACACCTCTCTGCGCAAAGATTACGGAGATCTCTCCTATGCCGACTATTCTATCATATTTTCCCCCGGAATGCAAGTTCTTCTCCCGCATTTACGCTTTTTCCCCACACAGGTGAAGATTTTGTCCCCCTTCCGCGGGATGCACCCCACTTTTTTACAGAAAACGATTGACTTCTCTCCATTTTTATACTATAATGATTGGAAGTGTATTTTCTCTGCGAAAGGAAGCCATACCATGTCTGAATTGATTGAACGTGAATTGAATGACAGTCTGATCTACGACGGCGCGGTGGTGAAGCTCCACAAATATACCGTTGAGCTGCCCGACGGCAAGACGGCATATCGGGAGATCGTCCGTCACCCGGGTGCGGTATGTGTCCTTCCCCTGACGGCAGAGAACGAAGTGATCTGCGTCCGGCAGTTCCGCTTCCCCTTCGGTCGGGTGCTCACCGAGCTGCCTGCGGGCAAGCTGGACTCCCCCGACGAGGATCCCCTGGCGGCTGCCCATCGGGAACTTCGGGAGGAAACGGGGGCTGTGGCGGGGAAGATGACCTTCCTCGGCGAGCTCTACCCCTCTGTGGCAATTTTCGATGAGAATATTCGGATGTATTTGGCCACCGATCTCACCTTCGGTGACACCGATCCCGACGATGACGAGTTCCTTGATGTTCTGCGCATTCCCCTTGACCGGCTGGTGGAGCAGGTTCTGTCCGGTGAAATCCAAGACGCAAAGACCCAGGTCGCCGTACTGAAGACTGCCGCCATGCGAAATAAATGACAGGAGGTTTCCCCATGCAAAAGCTCAATATTCGCCGTACCATCTGTATCGGCGCAGCTTTCCTCTCGATCTCTGCCTTTTGGCAGCTCTATGACAACATCATTCCCCAGATTCTCAAGTACTCCTTCGGCCTGGGTGAAACGGTAAGCGGCGCCATCATGGCCCTGGACAACCTCCTGGCCATCTTCCTGCTTCCCCTCTTCGGCGGACTCTCCGACCGGGTCAACACCCGCCTGGGCAAGCGCACTCCCTTCATTCTTGTGGGCACGATTCTGGCTACCGCCATTATGCTGTTGATCCCCACCGCCGCAAATGCCAAGAACCTGGTTCTCTTCTTTGTGGCACTGGGCGCGGTACTGATTGCCATGGGCACCTACCGTTCCCCCGCTGTTGCCCTGATGCCCGATCTTACCCCCAAGCCTCTGCGCAGCAAGGCCAACGCCATCATCAATCTGATGGGCACCGTGGGCGGTATCTTTACTCTGATTTTCATCAAGCTGCTGGTGGGTCCCGGCACCACGCCTTCCTACTTCCCCCTCTTTGCTGCGGTCGCCGCCCTCATGCTCATTGCTGTGGCAGTTCTGCTGATCACCGTCAAAGAGAAAAAGCTGTCCGAGGAAATTATGGCCTCCGGCGAGGGCGGAGCTGATGAGGAGCCCGGCGGCGGCGGAAAGGGCAGCCGTCTGCCCAAGCCCGTCCTCCGCAGTCTCTGCTTCCTGCTCTGCTCGGTTCTCTTTTGGTTCATGGCCTATAACGCCGTCACCACCGCCTTCTCCCGCTATGCGGTGGAGGTGTGGAAGTTGGAGAACGGCGGCTTCGCCGACTGTCTGATGGTTGCCACCGTGGCGGCCGTCATCACTTACGTTCCCGTTGGTCTTTTGGCCACCCGTTTCGGCCGTAAGCGTGTCATTCTCTGCGGCATCACCCTGATGGCGGTTGCCTTCGCTTCGGGCTTCTTCTTCCGTGAGTATTCCTTCTTCCTCAACGTGATCTTCGCTGTGGTGGGTATTGGTTGGGCTACCATCAATGTTAACTCCTACCCCATGGTGGTGGAGATGAGCTCGTCGGGGGATATCGGCCGCTACACCGGTCTTTACTACACCTTCTCCATGGCCGCACAGATCACCACCCCCATTCTCTCGGGCTTCCTGCTGGAGCACGTCTCCTACCGCACCCTCTTCCCCTACGCGGCATTCTTCATGGTCGCCGCTTTCTGCACCATGCTGATGGTCAAGCACGGAGACGCGAAAAAATAAGCATACTTCCGGCATTTGCCGGGATGACATACCAAAGGACGATATATCATGATTCCGTTTTTTCTGACTTTACTGATTCTTCTTTTGCTGATTTTTCTCGCCATGCTGCCGGGGCTCGGCCGTCGGGAGGAAATGCAGGTTCTGCGCACCAACTACGCACATCGCGGCCTGCACGATGAAGCTCTCCCCGAAAACTCCCGCGCCGCTTTCTCCGCCGCCATCGAAGCCGGCTACGGCATTGAGATGGACGTGCGGCTGACCGCCGACAAGATCCCCGTGGTCTTCCACGACGACACCCTGTCCCGAGTCTGCGGCGCCGAGGGAAAGGTTTCCCAGCTGACCCTGGAGGAGCTTCGCACCGCTCGACTGGGCGGTACCGAGGAGGATATTCCCACCTTTGCCGAGTTTCTTTCGCTGGTGGCCGGGCAGGTCCCGCTGCTGATCGAGATCAAGGGCGAGGACGGGAACACCGAGGTGTGCGAGAAGATTGCCGAGCTGCTGGACAATTACGACGGGCTTTTCTCAGTACAGTCCTTCAATCCCCTCTATCTACGCTGGTTCAAGCTGAACCGCCCCGGCTTTCTCCGCGGCCTGCTGTACACCAACTTCATCCGCCACAATCCCGGAATGTCGGCGATCCGCAAGTATGCCCTCACCTGTATGCTGCTGAATTTCCTGGCACGTCCCGATTTTGTGGCCTACCATCATCTGTATCCCCGCGAGCTCCCTCTCCTGCTCTGCCGCGATGTGTTCAACATTCCCTGCCTGACCTGGACGGTACAGGATCACGAAATAGCCGGGAAGTGCCACCCCTCTGCCGCAATTATTTTCGAGCATTTCAGACCCGATCGCTGAGTGCCGCCGATCTCCCGAAGAAACGAGGACCTTACCATGTACACCATTCGCCCCGCCGCAATCGGGGATGCGCCTGCGCTCTCTGCCATCTACGCCCCCTATGTAGAGAATACAACCGTTACCTTTGAGTACATCCCTCCCACCGCCGAGGAATTTGCCGAGCGCATCGCCCGGATCAGTGCCAAATACCCTTATTTAGTCTGTCTCGAGGACGGACGGCCGGTGGGTTATGCCTACGCAAACACCTTCCGCGAGCGCGCCGCCTACGACTGGGATGTGGAGCTTTCCATCTATGTGGAACACGGTCACCACCATGCAGGCATCGGCCGGATGCTCTATCTTGCCCTGGAGGAGCTCCTGCGGGAGATGGGGATCGTCAATCTCTACGTCTGCATCACATCCCCCAATCCCGACAGCATCGCATTTCACGAGGCCCTGGGTTATGCGCACCTGGCGGTGTTCCCCCGTGCGGGCTACAAGCACGGGAAATGGCACGATATCACCTGGATGCACAAGGAGGTCAACCCGCACAGCAATCCGCCTCCGCAAATCGCACCGCCCAAGTACAAAAACTGATGTAAAAATAAAGCAAGTGCCCGACAGTCAGACTGTCGGGCACTTGCCTTATCTGTATGATCTTCAGTCGATGATCACATGAACGGGCAGGCCGCTCTCGTACTTGGGGGAAACTTCGCCGGCGATCAGGGGGAGCAGATACTCCACGCAGGCATCGGTGACGTTGTTGCCCTCGGCATTGATGAACGCATCGGGAACACGCTTGACCTGGTTCGCAATGAGGTCAATGTCATTGTGGCCGATCTTGTAGGCGTAGGGCTTGGTGGAGATGCGGTCGATGGTCATCATCTCGCGGGTTACGCCCTCGGATGCGCCCTTGACTGCGGCGCGGCCCACAGCCACGGACTCCTCCAGGTCAATGGCAGAGGCAACGTGTGCGGCACAGCGCTGACAGATGTTCAGCTCTACCGAGCGGACCTTGCAGCCGATTTCGGCCTTCACCGCCAGTTCCAGCGCCTTACCGGTGCCCGAGAGGTACTTGTGGCCGAATGCATCTACCACGCCGCTCTGGGTACCCTCGCCGACGTAGGTGCCGTCAGCAAAGCGGATCCCCTCGGAAACAGCCACCACAACGTTGGGGTGCTTCTCCAGGGCAGCACGGACAGAGGCAAAGAACTCATTCATATCAAAATTGCGCTCGGGGAGATAGATCAGGTCGGGGGCAATGCCGTTGACCCCGCGGCCGATGGCTGCGGAAGCGGTAAGCCAGCCTGCATCGCGGCCCATAATCTCCACGATGGTAACCGCCTTGGTGGTGTACACCGCGCAGTCACGGATGATCTCCTGCATGGTCACAGCAAGATACTTGGCGGCGGAACCGAAGCCGGGGGTATGGTCGGTAACCACCAGGTCGTTGTCAATGGTCTTGGGTACGCCTACGATACGCATCTCGTAGTCATGGCCCTTGGTGTAAGCAGACAGCTTGGCAACGGTATCCATGGAGTCATTGCCGCCGATGTAGAAGAAATAGCGGATATCGTACTTCTTGAAGATCTCCAGCAGCTTTTCGTAAACCGCATCGTTCTCACCCATCTTGGGCAGTTTGCGGCGGCAGGAGCCGAGGGCTGCAGCAGGGGTATGCTCCAGATCGTCGATTTTGGATTCATCAGCGAAGAATTCGGTCAGATCAACCAGGCGTTCCTCGAGAAGACCCTCCACGCCGTTGTGCATCCCGTAGAGGCGGGGAATGGAACCGTCATGTACATTTTCGCGGACACCGCGGATGACACCGGCCAGGGTAGCGTTAATGGCCGCAGTGGGGCCGCCAGACTGGCCGACCACAGCATTACCGATCAGTTTGCTCATGAGAAAAACACTCCTTTAAATGAAAGATTTACGGACGAGATAGACAATTTATTCACATATTAGATTATAACACAGAAATTCCCGCTTGTCAACCGTCCAAGCATCCTCCGCATATACTGTTACCAAAATTGCGCTT
This sequence comes from Clostridia bacterium, assembly GCA_017466495.1. Lineage (GTDB taxonomy): Bacteria > Bacillota > Clostridia > Oscillospirales > CAG-272 > SIG693. The sequence goes on along the minus strand of JAFTUB010000128.1, from coordinate 1,571 downwards.
TCGCAAAAAGGAGTGATGCGTTTGTTATCCGCCCTCTTCCGCTCGGCCGCTGAGCTGATCTTCATGGTATTGGGGCTGTCCACCCCGCAAAGCTTTCCCCCGCCCCTCCCCGCACAAAAAGAGCGGGAGTATTTCGCCCTTGCCCGGGCAGGCGATGAGCAGGCGAGGGAGAAGCTGATCGAGCACAATCTTCGCCTGGTATCCCACATCGTGCGCAAATACTACGGCTCCAGCCGCAACAGCGAGGATTTGGTTTCCATCGGCTCCATCGGCCTGATCAAGGCCATCGACTCCTTTCGCCCCGAAAACGGCGCGCGCTTTGCTACTTATGCGGCCAAGTGTATTCAAAACGAGATCCTCATGCATTTTCGTGCCCAAAAGAAGCTGGGGTGCGAGGTTTCCATCCACGAAACCATTGATACCGATCGGGATGGAAACCCCCTGACCTACATGGACATCATCGCCACCGAGGACACCATCGCCGACGATCTCGATCGGCGGCTTCGCACCGAGCGGGCACTTCGTTTGGTCAAGACCAAGCTGGATGCAAGGGAGCGGCAGATCATTGTCCTGCGCTATGGCCTGGGGAACACGCCGCCGCAAACCCAGCGGCAGGTGGCCGATCGGCTGGGTATCTCCCGCTCCTATGTGAGCCGGATTGAGAAGGCCGCCCTGGAAAAGCTCCGCGCGGGGCTGTAAACGAACAGGAAGGTGCCATTCGGCACCTTCCTGTTACTATATTTCCCCATAAGCGCGATAAACGCTTCGGCGGGTAAAATCGGGCACTGCATCGAACTTCCCGGCGGGAAGCTCGGTCAAAGGCGCATCAGGACGAACACCTTTGGGAATCAAGCCATTTTCCCGTCCCCATTCCATAGCCCCCGCATAGGGATGCACCGCCTTGCCCCGCCGGCGGACCATGCTGTGGCGGCGGATAATTGCTTCCTCCTTGGGCGTCAGCAGCATGGCCAGTTCCCCCCAGGTCATGGGGGCCTCCGGCCGCAGGCGGTTGTCAGCATAGACCACGGCGCGCTTTTGGGTCAACGCACAGAACCGATCAAAATCGGGATCGTCCCGGCCCACGTCGGCAAAGGGACTCTCGGCCATCAGCTCTGCCACCGTCACCACACGGTAGCCGTAGCTCTGCAAAAGGGCCAGCTGCTCCCGCAGGCCAAAGGCCACGGGGGTTCGCTTGGCCATGTTATAGCCGTCCTTCTGAAAGATGATCTGCCCGCAGAAGGCATTGGGATCGGCCTCCAACCGTCGGCGAAGGGGGGTAATCATAGCCTCCACCTCGGCGGCAAGGGCTGTCTCGGGATCGGATGCGGCGGCGGGCAGCCACCCCGCCCCGTCAAAGGAAGCGGCAAGGTACTGGTACCCCATCACATCGCACACATCGTAAGCCGTAAAGCCGTCCTGCATCCTGTCCACATAGTGGGGCGGGCGGTGCATGGTGATGGCGTAGTCGTAGCGGCGGCGCATCAGCTCGTCCAGCTTTTTCAGATCCTCCACGGCCGCATCCAGTGTGCCGAGAGAGACCCGCTTGCCGTAAACATAGGCCTTGCGGCCGA
>JAFTUB010000127.1 GCA_017466495.1 Clostridia bacterium | reverse complement strand
GGTGGGAGCGAACTCACCCAGCTTATGGCCGACCATATCTTCAGTTACATATACCGGAACGTGCTTCTTACCGTCATGAACGGCAATGGTGTGACCGACGAATTCCGGGAATATGGTAGATGCGCGGGACCAGGTCTTGAGTACGTGCTTGGAGCCGTTCTCATTCATGGCACAGATGCGCGCGTAGAGCTTTTCTTCTACGAAAGGTGCTTTTTTCAAACTTCTGCTCATGTTATATTCCCTCCTTACTTAGCATTTCTGCGCTTTACGATGAACTTATCCGTTCTTGCCTTCTTGTTTCTGGTCTTATAACCCAGAGCAGGCTTACCCCAGGGGGTAACAGGCGAAGGACGGCCGATGGGCGAGCGGCCCTCACCACCACCGTGGGGGTGGTCGCAGGGGTTCATCACGGAACCGCGAACAGTGGGACGGATACCCTTATGACGGGTCTTACCGGCCTTACCGACCTTAACAGTCTCATGCTCGATGTTTCCGACCTGCCCGATCGTTGCCTTGCAGTCAAGGCGGATGATGCGAACCTCACCGGAAGGAAGGCGAACCTGCGAGATGCCGTTCTCCTTGGAGATGAGCTGAGCAGCAGCGCCTGCGCTGCGAACCAGCTGACCGCCCTTACCGGGATAAAGCTCGATGTTGTGAATGAAGGTACCAACAGGGATATTCGCAATCGGCAGGGTGTTGCCGGGCTTGATATCCGCATCCGCGCCGGTGTAAACGACATCGCCGTCCTTGAGGCCTACGGGAGCGATAATGTAGCTCTTTTCGCCCGCCTCGTTCTGAAGGAGTGCAATGTAAGCGGTTCTGTTGGGGTCGTACTCGATACCGACAACCTTTGCGGGAGCTTCAGAGCCGCGCTTGAAGTCAACGATACGGTACTTGATCTTGTTACCGCCGCCGCGATGGCGAACAGTGATGCGGCCATAGCTGTTACGGCCTGCGTTCTTTTTCTTAATGACAATCAGGCTCTTCTCAGGAGTAAACTTGGTTACTTCCTCGAAGGAAGGAACGCTCATGTGGCGTCTGGCCGGAGTTGTCGGCTTATACTTAATGGTAGGCATTTTTTCTTATTCCTCCCAACTTAGTTCATGCCGTCAAAGAACTCGATGGTCTTGGAATCAGCCTTGAGCGTAACAATAGCTTTCTTCCATGCAGCAGTGTAACCTGCGTGCACGCCGAGTCTCTTCGGTTTTCTCTTCATGTTGATGGTATTGACGCTTGCAACCTCGACCTTGAACAGCTCTTCAACAGCAGCCGCGATCTCAGACTTGGTTGCGGTCTTGAGGACCTTGAAAACGTACTTCTTGTCTGCCATCATGTCCATGCTGGCCTCAGTGATGACCGGCTTAATGATGATATCCTGTACAGTCTTCATTATGCGAACACCTCCTCGATCTTTTCCACAGCAGCGCGGGAGATAACCAGCTTGCCGCTGTTGAGAATGTCATAGACATTCACCGTGTTCCACTGGCAGGTCTTCGCGCCGGGAATGTTAGCGCAGCTCTTGATCACCATCTGGTCCATTTCAGGAAGAACGATGAGAGCCTTTCTGTCAGCGCCAACAGCGCTCAGCATAGCAGCCATGGTCTTGGTCTTGTACTCAGCAGTCTTGATCTCGTCGATCACGATCAGCTCGCCTGCAGCAACCTTCGAAGAGAGGGCGCTCTGCAGGGCAATACGCTTAACCTTCTTGTTCAGGGTGACGGTGTAGCTGCGGGGCTTGGGACCCAGCGCGATACCACCGTGCGTCCACTGAGGAGAACGGGTGGAACCCTGTCTTGCACGACCGGTGCCCTTCTGTCTCCAGGGCTTCTTACCGCCGCCGGAAACCTCGGAGCGGGTCAGGGTAGACTGGGTACCCTGTCTCTGGTTAGCCAGATAAGCCTTAACCGCGGTGTGGAGGACAGGACCGTTCACTTCTGCGCCAAAAATGGCATCGGAGAGGGCGATCTCGCCAACCTCCTGACCGGCCATATTCAATACTTTTACGTTCGGCATTGTTATTCCTCCTTCCGTTTATGCTTTGACCGAGTCGCGGATGAACACGATACCGCCGCGAGCGCCGGGAACAGCACCCTTGATGGCGATGAGGTTCTTCTCTGCGTCGATCTTAACAACATTGAGATTGAGAACAGTTACCTGCTCGCTACCGTAATGACCGGGCATCTTCTTGTTCTTGTAGATGCGGGAGGGGGTGGAGTTAGCACCCACCGAACCGATGTTACGGTGAATGGGGCCGCCGCCGTGCGTCATGCGCTTGATCGCGGTGTTCCAGCGCTTTACGACACCGGAGTAACCGTGGCCCTTGGTAATCCCTGTTACGTCGACCTTGTCGCCTGCGGCGAAGGTTTCGACCGAGATAATGTCGCCAACGTTGATACCCGAGCAGTCGTCAAAGCGGAACTCCTTCAGATGCTTCTTAGGAGCGACATTTGCCTTGGCGAAATGACCCTTCTCAGCCTTAGTCATGTGCTTTTCCTTCACATCCATAAAGCCAAGCTGTACGGCCTCGTAGCCGTCGTTTTCGGCGGTCTTCTTCTGTGCAACCACACAGGGGCCCGCCTCGATAACCGTTACCGGAATGACATTGCCGACTTCGTCAAAAATCTGCGTCATACCGATCTTCTTACCGATAATACCCTTTTTCATTTTTTCCTCCTTGGTTATTGGTTGACGGTTTGAATTTTCGCAATCAACAGCGATCCGCCAACATGACCTGGATCCGACTTGCCATCATCGCCGGAAGATTGATTTTGCCTTCATTAAAGATCAGAGCTTAATCTCCATCTCAACGCCGGCGGGGAGCTCGACTGCCATCAGCGCCTCTGCGGTCTTAGCCGAGGGCTTGATGATGTCGATCAGACGCTTGTGCGTGCGCATTTCAAACTGCTCACGGCTGTCCTTGTACTTGTGGACGGCGCGGAGGATCGTTACGATCTCCTTCTCCGTCGGCAGCGGGACAGGACCCGAAACGGTGGCACCGTTTCTCTTGGCTGCTTCCACGATCTTCTCGGCTGCGGTGTCGATCAGAGTGTGGTCATAGCTCTTGAGTCTCACACGAATCTTTTCTTTGACTGCCATTTGTTTTGCCTCCTTTTCAAAATTTCGTTACAGCGTATGCCTGAACCATGGTACCGCGTCCGCCGTAACGTTTCAAAATGGGGCGAAACCATTCAACACTCACCCGTGCGTTTCAACCCTCGCCTTACAAAAACCGGATTTGCCGAAACACAGGCTCCGACAGCTCCGGGGTAAGACGAAAGCAAAAAAGCCGTTGGCTTGCGCCGAAAAGTTTGCTATCGCCCGGTTGACACGGACATACTCCACGAAAATTACCCGTTCCAAGCACCAATTTGGCACTTTTCACGGCAACCTCTCGCTTCATCGCACATCAAGCCCTATAATTATACTATATCCTTCTTGAAAATGCAAGCTTTTTTTGCTTTTTTTCAGCCGAACAGGAAGAAATATTTCACGAAATTTCAGACTTGTTTTTGTTCATTATGCACAAAAGAGCCCATTTTCTCCCCGAATCTGCATCGATGGAAGCTTAAAACGGGAAATTTTTTACTCTTTTGTGCGCTTTTTGCATCAATCGTTACAATTTGTTCACAAAGATGCTTTATAATAATGGTATCAGACAAACAAACAATATAATTATTGAAGGAAAAACGCCATGAACGCTATTCACGCAAAGTTAAAGATCTATGCCTATTCCCTGTTTGCGTTAACCGGAATCGCAGTTATACTCCGTGTATGCGCGCTTTTGCTGGCATATGAAACCGACTCAGGATATTTCGCACCGAGCACCCCCATCCCAACCATGGGGAACGCGCTGCTCATCCTTTCTCTGATTTGGGCTTTCTCCATGTTGATTTTCATGCCCCGCGATCTTTTGTCGGACACTCTTCCCGCATTTTCCGGCGCATCGGCATTTGCTTCGGCGCTGTGCGGCTTCTGCCTCATTTTCTACGCCGGATTCTCTTTTCTCGGTGCGTATCGCGGCACCGTGACCTTTGCCGGTGAAACCTTTATGCGGGACAAGATTCTGCACTATCTGATCTGCGCTGCCGCACTTCTTGCCGGTCTGTACTTCCTTGCCGCACTCAAGCCCTCGTTCCGCGCCGATAAGAAACGCATCCTTCTGGGCTTCTTCGTTCCCCTTTGGGCACTTCTCGCGCTCGCCCGCTGCTACTTTGACCTCGCCCGCGCCATGAACAACCCCATCAAGATCATGCTGCAGATGGCCTTGATCGGGATCATGCTCTTCTTCCTGCAGGAACTTCGTGTCCTCATGGGGCAGGCTCAGCCTCGTTTGGGCTTAGTGTGCGCGTTCACCGCCCTTCTGCTGGCGGGCATCGGCGGCGTAGCAGGGCTGATTTCCCTGCCCAAACTCTCGGCCGCACTTGACGGTTACGCCTTCGAGCTGATGCTTCTCTCTGGCCTTTGGCTCTACATTCTGTTCCGCACCATCGATACGCTGGTCTACAATCTTGCCCCTGCCGCTTCTGTTACCGCCGAAAACAACTGATCCGTCAAGAAAGGGAGCCGTTATGTCCAACGCTTACAACCGCATCCAATGGCTGCACGAGCAGATCCGCGCGCTGCGCTATCCCAATGCACAGCGTCTGTGCGAGCGTTTTTCCATCTCACGCCGCCAGGGACAGCGGGATATTCATTTTCTCCGAGAGGAGCTGGGGGCTCCCCTGCACTATTCCCCGGAGCGCCGGGGCTTCTGCTACACCGGAGATTTTTCCCTTCCTATTTATTATAAGAACGCCAACGAAGGGGATTACACCGAATTTCTCGATGCGCAGACCCGTCTGCTGGAACGGCAGGCAGAGGAAGAAAACGGGCATCCCCGCTATGTGCAGCTGCAGATTCCCTTCACAGCAGTTCTCCGCGTCCCCGACAAGCTCACACGCATGGCCCTCGACCGATTCATCGCCGAAGAAAAAGGCGGCGACCGATTCCTGTGCGAATTTGCTCAGGTGGATCTCTTCCTGGCCGCAATTCTCTTAGCCGAAGGCGAGGTACAGATCATCTCACCCAACTGGCTCAAAGAACGCCTGCTGGAGATTGCCCGCCGCGCCATTGCACGGCATCCCGAAGAATAAATCAAAAAGACCTGCCCTTGTATCACAAGAGCAGGTCTTTTCGTATGCGATTCGGTTTATTTGCAGTCGTACCAGGTCTCCCCCATCTTCGCATCCACATCGAGGGGAACCTTAAGCGCCACGGCATTCTCCATCTCTTCCTTCAGGATAGCCAGCGCTTCTTCGGCGCAATCGCGGTGAGCCTCCACGATCAGTTCATCGTGCACCTGGAGGATCAGGTGGGCATCCAGTCCGCGGGCGCGGAGGGTTTCGTCCACACGCACCATGGCAATCTTGATGATATCGGCGGCGCTGCCCTGGATGGGGCTGTTCATGGCAACCCGCTCTCCAAAGCTGCGAAGATTCTTATTCTGCCCGGCAAGTTCGGGAATGAAGCGGCGGCGGCCAAACACGGTTTTTACATAGCCGTCGTTGTATGCCTCCGCAACGGTGCGCTTCAAATAAGCATCGATCCCGCTGTAGGCGGTCAGATAATCCTCAATATACCGCTTGGCCTGTGCCCGGGAAATCCCCAGGTCCTGCGCCAGCGAAAAATCGCCGATGCCGTAGACAATGCCAAAATTCACAGCCTTGGCCCGTTTGCGCAGCTCAAGGGTAACCCCCTCCGGCTCCACGCCGAACACAGTGCAGGCAGTGGCGGTGTGAATATCCTCACCCACAACGAAGGCGCGGATCATGGCCTCATCCCCCGAGATATCAGCCAGCAGACGCAGCTCAATCTGGGAGTAGTCAGCATCCAGCAGGACATAGTCGCTGTTCTCGGGGACAAAGAAACGGCGAAGTTCCCGTCCCAGTGCCGTGCGAATGGGAATATTCTGCAGATTCGGCTCCGCAGAAGACAGACGGCCGGTTGCCGTCCCGGTCTGATTGAAGCTGGAGTGGATCCGCCCTGCCTCATCGGCCACCCGAAGAAGGCCGTCGGCATAGGTAGCGCGAAGCTTGGCCACCTGGCGGTAATCCAGAATATCCTCAATGATGGGATGGAAGGGACGCAAACGTTCCAGCACCTCGGCATTGGTGGAGTACCCCGTCTTGGTCTTCTTCCCCGCAGGCAAGCCGAGATCCTCAAACAGAACCTCCCCCAGCTGTTTGGGAGAATTGAGGTTGAAGGTGCGGCCGGCCAGCATATAGATCCGCTCGGCATATTCCGCTTCATAGCGGGCAAGCTTCTCCCCAAACTGCCGAACGCCCTCCCGATCAATCTTGAAGCCACGCTCTTCCATGTCCGCCAGGACACGGGCAGTGGGAAGCTCGATCTCATACATCAGCCGTGCTTCGTCAGCCTCCTGCAGCTTGGCATCCAGGATGGGGTAAAGGGCGGCCACATACTGCACGGCGGGAATGGTTTCATCATGGGTTTCATCCAGGTAGCGGTTGACCAATCTCGGCAGGCCGTAGTTGTCCGAAGAATTGAGCACGTAGGCCGCCAGCATGACATCATGGGTGCACCGTTCAAACCCGATGCCGTGGCGTGCCAATGCGCGGCGGAGCGCTTTGAAGTCATAGCAGATAAAGGAACGGGCGGGAGCCGCGAAGAAATCCGCAGGCAGGTCGGCTACCGGAATCTCCCAAAGATTATCCTCTCCGCAGAGCAGGAGGGATCCCTCTCCGTCTGAAAGGCTCACAGCCAGCGGAGCATCGGACGGCAGGGCAAGCAAGCCCTCTGCCGATATTGCAGTGGGGGTCATTGCGGTACGGTGGGACTTGGTTGCCGCCCCCAGATCAAACCGCTTGATCAGCGCATGGAATTCCAGCTTTTCGAAAAGTGCCAGGCAGCCCTCCCGATCCATGCCGGTATAGACCATGTCCCCCGGCGCGGCATCCAGCGGAACTTCGCAGAAGATCTGCGCCAATTCACGGGAAAGAAGCGCACTGTCTCTTCCCTGCTCCAGCTTGGCTTTCACCGACTTGGTCAGATCAGCCTCGGGCAGAGCGGCATAAACGTTATCCAGCGAACCAAACTGCGCGATCAACTTCAGAGCGGTTTTCTCGCCGATCCCCGGCACGCCGGGAATGTTGTCCGAGCTATCTCCCATCAAGGCTTTTACATCCACGAACTGGGAAGGCCTGACCCCGTACTTGGCCTCAAAGGCCGCTTCATCAAAAATAAGAGTGTCAGCGTTGGTGGCGAGCAGGACACGGGTTGCGCCGGACGTGGCATTTCCGTCGGTGATCAGCTGCAGCGAATCCCGGTCGCCGGT
>JAFTUB010000126.1 GCA_017466495.1 Clostridia bacterium | reverse complement strand
TTCACCGGCATTCGGGCGGAGGGATTCTTTGCCTGGCAGGGGAATGTGGGCTTTTGGCGAGGGGACACGGTGTTCTGTTTTGCCGAGCACCTGGACACCGACGACGGGGAGAACATTCCCGTTTGTCTGACTCTGGAGGGGCTTTCGGTGGGAGAGCCGGGGCGTCTGCAGCATCTGACGCGGCTTGCTCTGTCCCTGTGGGGAGAATTTTCTCCCATGACCCTGACCGCAGAGACCGACCGAGGGCGCAGAACGGTGCGGGCCTTGGCGGCGGGCGGGAAGGCAGGCAGGGAGAGCTTCCTCGATTTCCCCCTGCACAGCGGCCGTTTCCGCACCCTGCGGCTGACCCTGTCGGGGGAGGGGGAGATGGCTCCCGAGATCCGCGGCTTGTATCTCTGTGCCGAGCCCGGCGGCCGAAACTGATTTGCATAAGGAGGAAAAAGCAAAATGAAGTCAGACAACAGTACCCTTGCATGGCGGCAGTATGAGGCAGGGCGGGAATACAAGCGCCGCTGCGGCCTGTACGAGCGCATCCGTGAAAACGAGCGCTTTTGGCGAGGGGATCAATGGTACGGCGAGACCAACGACCTGCCCCGCCCGGTCTTCAATATGGTGCGACGTATTGTGGAGTATCAGATCTGCTCGGTAATCTCTCCGGCGATGGCGGTGCTTTTCAGCAACGAAAAAATCCCGGTGCGCGGTGGGGACAGCAAGCTCTTCCGCACGGGAATCTCGGCGCTGAATGATCACATGGCCTATCGCTGGGAGCATTGCCGCATGGATCGGCTCCTGCGGCGTGCTTTGGGGGATGCCGCCATCTCGGGTGACGGGGTATTCTACGTTTCCTGGGATGCCGATGCCGAAACGGGGCAGAGCTGGCGCGGGGACATGGTCACGGCCTGCGTGGACAATGTCAACCTTTTCGTCGCTGATGTCAACCGTGCCGATATCCAGTCACAAGCTTATGTGATGCTGTCGGGTCGGGCACGGGTGGAGGAGCTTCGCCGTGAGGCCATGGCGGCGGGGATGTCCCGGGAGAAGGCGCTGCGGGACATCAGGCCCGATGAGGAGACCGCGGCCCAGGCCGGAGATATGGCCTCGGTGGAGCTGGCCGGGGAGGATGCGGCCAAAGCTACCTACCTGATCAAATTCTGGCGGGAAGAGGGCAAGGTGGTCTTTGAAAAGTCGGTGCGAGGCGGTGTGATTCGCCGCGGAAACACCGGATGCCGCCTTTACCCCGTGGCCTATTTCAACTGGAGCCCCGTAAAAAACAGCTTCCACGGCAGTGCGCCCATCACCTCCCTCATTCCCAATCAGCGCTTCCTCAACCGAGCCTACGCCATGGTGATGAAGCACATGACCGACACCGCCTTCTCCAAGGTGATCTATGATAAATCGAAGATCCCCGAGTGGACCAACGGTGTGGGCGAGGCCATCGCGGCGGTGGGAGGCAATGTGGCCGATGCCGTTTCGGTAATCGGCGTGGGACAGATGCAGGAGGGCTATCTGCAGCTGTTGGACAACACCCTGTCGGTGACCAAGGAGCTGGCGGGAGCCACCGATGTGGCCCTGGGGGCGGTTGACCCCAACAACACCTCGGCTATTCTCGCTCTGCAGGAGGCCTCGTCCGTTTCCCTGGAGCAGCTGCGCAGTGCGCTGTACGGCTGTGTGGAGGATCTGGCCAACATCTGGGTGGACATGATGTGCGCCTATTATCCCGATGGCCGTCTGCTCCCCACCCGGGGCGAGCAGGGTACCGAGCTGCGGGAAGTGGACTTTGCCGCTCTGCGTCGGGCACTGCCCATGGCCCGGGTGGAGGTGGGGGATGCTTCACGTTATTCGGCAGCATCCACGGTGTCGCTTTTGGGCAAGCTGTTGGACGGCGGACACATTACCTTTGTGGAGTATCTGGAGAGGCTTCCTGCCAATCTGCTCATTGATCGGCAGTCGCTGATCGATGCAAGAAAGGAGATGGATGCCCATGATGCCTGAGGAAATGCCGGTCTCCCCGGAGACAGAGAGCGAATTCTGCGCCGCCGCAGCCCCGGAATCGGAGGTTGATCCCGCAGCGGGGGCGGCAGAGGAACTGGCGGCCCTTCGTGCCGAGGCGGATGCCCTGCGCAGCGAACTGGCTGCCCAGCGCAAGCTGGCGGGACAGCTGCGGGAGTTTTCGGCCCTGTATCCCGAAACGGCGGCGGAGGAGATTCCCGAGTCGGTGTGGGATGCGGTGAAGGGCGGACTCCCTCTGGCGGCGGCTTATGCCCTGCATGAGCGCCGTGCAATGCTCGCCCGTGCCGAGGCGGAAGCCGAACAGGAAAAAGCCCGCATCCGTTCCTCCGGTGCCCTGGAGGGGGGCGGAGGAGATCTCTTCTATTCCCCCGCCGAGGTGCGGGCCATGAACGCCGCCCAGGTGCGGCAGAATTATTCGGCCATCCTTGCCAGCATGCAGCGCTGGCAGATGGGATAAATCAAAAACCAAATTGAAAAGGAGAAATGCATATGGCAATCAACAACTTTATTCCTACCGTTTGGAGCGAAACTCTGTACCATGAGCTTGACCGCGCCTATGTGGGCGTGCGCAACTGCAGCCGTGACTTTGAGGGCGATATCCGCGGCAAGGGCGACACGGTAAAGATCTGCGGTGTGGGTACCGTTTCGGTATTCGATTACACCAAGAACACCGATATGTCCGCCCCCGAGACCCTGTCCGAGAGTGTGCGCACCCTTCTCATTGACCGCGCCAAGGGCTTCAACTTCCAGATCGATGACATTGATCGTGCACAGCAGTCCCCCAAGCTCATGAGCGAGGCCATGCGTGTAGCGGCCGATGCCCTGGCCAACGCCGCTGACCAGTACATCTACAGCCTCTACACCGAGGCGGCAGAGGAGAACACCGTCAGCCGCGAGGGCGTTACCCACGATTCCATGCTGGATCTGCTCATCGAGGCCCGCAAGCGTCTGATCGCCGCCGGCGTTACCGGCAGTGATGTGGTGCTGGAGGTCTCCCCCGATGTAGCGGCGCTGATCCTCAAGGCCAAGATCCTCACCTCCGACAACAACGACGAGACCCTGGAGAGCGGCTACATCGGCTCCTTCGTGGGCTTCCGCGTTTACGTCAGCGGCAACATTGCCCAGGTGAAGGACGGCGACAAGCTCTACCACAAGTGCATTGCCAGAACCCGCCGTGCGGTGGCCTTTGCCGAACAGCTCAGCGAGATCAATGCCTACCGTCCCGAGAAGCGCTTTGCCGACGCGGTGAAGGGCCTGCATCTCTACGGTGCAAAGCTGATCTACCCCGCCGAGTATGTTCTGCTTGATCTGAATCTGGCATAAGGGAGTCAGCCATGACCAATCAGCGCGTGCTGGATCACGCTCTGCGGCTGATGGGGGAGGATCCCGCCGCCGGTGATATCGGGGATTATCTCGACCGTGCCCCGGCTCTGCTTTGCGATGCCTGCCGCGCGTTGGCGGCGGCTGACCGTCTCTGCCGTGCTGCGGCGGGGATGGAGGAGCAGGTTCTCCCCGGAGGGGATACCTACGGTCTGGAGGAGGATTTCCCCCTCTGCGACGCCATGCTGCCGGCGGCAGCCCTCCATGTGGCATCCGGCCTGGTGTTTGACGAGAACCCTGCTCTCTCTGAGCGCTTTTACGGGCGTTTTGGTGAGGCGGTGACCGCCTGCATCGGGGCTATCCCCGCAACGGTGGAGCCCATCGCAAACAAATATTGACCCGTCGGGGGTACTGCACAAAAATGCGGTACCCCCGCATTCTTTTTGCGGCATTGTTTGTGCCTGCGGCCTTGACAGCGGGGCATATTCGCGGTATACTTATCCTATCCGTGGTGTCGTGCCGCCCGGAAATGATGCATCAAGAAGGAGAAACTTCATGAAGATCCTGTTTATCGGCAACAGCCATACCTATTACAATGAACTGCCCCGCATGGTCAAGGAGCTGTTTGCTTCGGTGGGACGCAGAGCGGAGACGGTGATGCAGACCGAGGGCGGAAAGGGCATCATTTTCCATTGCGAGCGGAAGGACATCCTCTACAACGTGCGCCATGGCGACTATGACGCCATCATCATGCAGGACAAGGCATCCCACTTCAATGCCGAGGAGTTCGCCCAGGGTGTGGACACTCTGGCGGAGAAGGGGTTGTCCCGTACCGGTGCCCGCCGTATTTTCTATATGCCCTGGGCCATTCGCAGTGCTCCCGAGGAACAGGGCCCCATGACGGCGGCCTATCTTGCCGCGGCCGAAAAACACGGCGTGGAGATGGCACCGGTGGGGGAGATCTGGCACGCGATTCTGCGCAAGACGCCCGAGCTGACCGAGGCCCTTTACCGCCCCGACGGCAACCACGCCACGCCCCTCGGGTCTTATCTTGCCGCCTGCACCCTTTTCTACGTCCTTACCGGGCGGGTTCGTCCCCTGCAGCCGAAGGATGACGATGCACTGATCACGCGGCTGGAGCTGGAGGGGGAGATCTGCCGCCGATTCCATCGGGAGATCTGCCGCGGACTGCGGGATTTCCGCCGCTGAGTCAAATAAAAACAGCAAGGGGCTGTCGTTTCCGACAGCCCCTTGCTGTTTTTGCTTTAGTGTGCCGATTGCCAGGTGTGGATACCGTT
>JAFTUB010000125.1 GCA_017466495.1 Clostridia bacterium | reverse complement strand
TCATCAATATGCGCAGTATTTCTCTACATAGCGAGGACTTCGGCGCCCTGGAAAACCGGGATTTCACCTTTGCGCCGGGAATCAATATCTTGGAAGGCCGCAATGAATCGGGGAAGAGCACCCTGTCGGCCTTTATCCGGTTCATGCTCTACGGCATCCCCGGCAGAACTGCGGGAGAAACGGTTTCCGAGCGCACCCGTCGGCTGAACTGGCGCACAGGCCGCGCCGCCGGCAGTATGGTCGTCGCCGCCGATGCCGACGGTCACCAGTACCGCATTCAGCGTGCCCTGGTGCGCACCGTCAGCGGCAGTGCCGAGGCCAGCCGCGAAAGCTACACCGAAAGCCTGCAGATCGTTGACCTGGAAAGCGGCACACCCCTTCCCCGGGGCACTCAGCCGGGGGAATATTTCCTCGGCGTTCCCGCCGCTGTCTTTGAGAGCACCGCGTTTGTCCGTCAGCTGGGCTGTACCGGCGTGGACGGCGCAGGGGTGAGCGAAGCCCTGGAAAATCTCCTCACCTCGGCCAACGAAACTAACAATACTGCCCGCGCCCTGGCACGGCTTGATTCTGCCCGCAAAACCCTTCTGCACAAAAACGGCCGCGGGGGAGAGATTTTCACCCTGCAGAACGAGCGCAGCACCGTGGCGACCCGCCTGGGCCAGGCAAAGGAAAAAAACAGCGCCCTCATTGCGGCGCAAAACCTGCACGAGGATCTCAAGCGCTCGGGTGCTTCATCCCGGGAAAAGCTGGATCAGCTGGATGCCCGCTGTGAAGCCTACGATGCCCTGCAGCTTCTGCGGCGATTTGAGAGTCTCCACGCCCTGGAAAAGAAGACCGCCGAACTGCGCACCGCCCTGGGTGAGCTTTACGCTGCCGAAGGAACCGAAACCTTCTTCCCCAACCGTGCCTATGCCGCACAGCTGCGGGACCTGGAGCGGCGCATTGCCGCCGCTGAGGCCGAGCACGCCCGCACCGAAACCGAGCTTGCCCGGATGCGGGGGGATCAGCCCGGTGACCGGGTTCGCGCCGCGCAGGCCGCCGAGATCCGCACCGCCGGCGGTGTAGATGTACTCACTGACCGCTACGCCCGTCTTTCCCGCGGGGGCAAGACCTTGGGAACATGGGCGGTTATCCTCTTTATTTTGTCTGCTCTCTGTCTGGGCGGTGGAATCGCCGTAGGCTATTTCCTGCCCGCTGTGGGCTATCTCCCCACCCTGTCCTGCCTGCCTATACTGGCAGGGGCCATTCTCTGCCTGGTGTTTGCCCGCCGCCGCAAGAACGCGCGCATTGACCTCTGCTGTCAGTACGGCATGGACGAGGATCTTGGCGAAGGGGCCTTCGCCGACTATCTCTCCTCCTGCTTTGCCGAAGAGGAGCAGTTCAAGGGCTATGAAGAGATTCTGGCGCAGATTGAAGACGAGCTCACCCGCCGCCAGCAGGCCCTTGATCTGCTTCGGGGAGAAGCCATGGATGCATTGGCCAAATGGGATATTCCCGTGGTAGACGGCGGCCTTTCCGCGGCGCTGTCCGCCGCCATTCCCAGGGCTGAGCGGGCATCGGACTCGGCTGACGAGCTGATGCACGACCTGCGCAAATATGAAGATGTCCTGCAGAATAAGGCGGAAGAGCTGGCGGACGAGGACGAGGCTATGCTCCGCCGCCGGGTAACCGCCGCGCCCCCCGACATTGCGGAAGTCAACATCAGCGTGCTCCGTCGGGAGCGGGAGTTCTGTGCCAAGGGCCTGGAATCCATTGAATACAAACGGATCGAAACCGAAAAACAGCTCATTGCCCTGGAGGCCGTCACCGAAGATCCCATCAAACTGGCCGCCAAACTGGAGGAACTGGATCGCCGCATTGAAGAACTGACCGCTCGCCACGATGCCATCCGCCTGGCCGCCGAATCCCTGGAGGAGGCCGCCGAGTCCATGCGCCGCGGAGTGATTCCCCGCCTGCGCAAGCGCGCCGGGGAGCTGCTCTCCCACATCACCGCAGGACGCTACAGCGGCATCGGCCTGGGGCACGGCATGGCTATGACGGTGGAAACGGCGGATGCCGCCCGCCCTGTGGAACTGCTCTCCTCGGGCACGGGGGACGCCGCCTACCTGGCCCTTCGCCTGGCGCTGTTGGAGCTGCTCTATCCCAATGAACGTCCCCCCATCCTGCTGGATGAAAGTCTGGCACAGCTGGACAACACCCGCGCCGCCGCCCTTCTCTCCATGCTGAAGGAAAGCACCGGCGAGAACGGACAGTGCCTGCTCTTCACCTGCCATCCCCGAGAGGCGCAAATGGTGGAGGCCGAGCATATCCTGCTGGGGTAAACACACAACCATCATCCGGCGGTCGGGCGGAATGCCCGACCGCCGCTATCCCAAACGGAGGTAATTATGCGACTTGTCACCGCTCAGGGCGGCGTCAGCTTCCTTCGCTCCGACCTCATCGCCTTCCCCCACGGATTTGCTACCCGACTGGGTGGGGTGAGTACGCTCCCCCACACCGCATCCCTTAATCTCGCCTTCGGGCGCGGGGACGAAGATGCTGCCGTTTTGGCTAACCTTGCCCGCTTCACCGAAGCGGTGGGGGTGTCGGGGGAGGTTATTTCCCTGCCCCAGGTTCATTCTACCGATGTCCGCACCGTGGGAGAAGCCGATCGTGGGCTGGGCTATCAACGCAAGGCCGATTCCGCCTGCGACGGCTATGTGACCGCCGCCCCGGATGTGACCATCGGTGTAAAAACCGCCGACTGCGTTCCCATTCTGCTGGCCGATGAAGAGGCCGGAATAGTGGGCGCTCTGCACGCCGGCTGGCGTGGGACCGTGGCGGGAATCGCCCGGGAGGGGATTGCCCGCATGATTGCCCTCGGTGCCGATCCCGCCCGCATCAAGGCCGCCATCGGTCCTTCCATCGGCCTCTGCTGCTATGCCGTGGGGGAGGATTTCTGCCGCGCCGTGGCCGAATCTCCCTGCGCCGCCCTCTGCCTGTCCCACATCCATCGTGAAGGGGATCAGCCCCACGCCGATCTGCCCGCCATGAACACCGCGATCCTGCTGTCGGCGGGACTTTCCGCAGAGCACATTGACACCGCACACCTCTGCACCTGCTGCCGCACCGATCTGTTTTATTCCCACCGAGCCTCCCGCGGTGTGCGGGGAACCATGCTGAGCATCATTGCCCGGCCGAAAGGAGATTGATATGCGTCTTTACGATGCCCTCGCCGCCTACAGCAAAACCGATGCTGTCCCCATGCATATGCCGGGGCACAAGCGCTATGCCTACGATTATCTGGTAGGCGCAGAACTGGATATCACCGAGATTGACGGCTTCGACGATCTCCACGATGCCGAGGGGCTTCTGCAGGAGGCCATGGACAACGCCGCCCGGGTTTGGGGAAGCCGCCGTGCCTATTTCTGCGTCAACGGTAGTACAGGCGGCATTTTGGCCGCCATCCACGCCTGTGCACCGCGAGGAAAGAAGATCCTTGTGGCGCAGAACTGTCACAAATCGGTATGGCACGCCATTGAGCTCTGCCGGCTGATGCCTCTCCACATCTCGCCGCCGGTGGAGAATGATTTTGATATTTTTGCATCCATTGATCCTCAAGTGGTGGATGATGCGTTAGACATCAACAAAAACATTGCCGCTGTGGTGATCACATCCCCCACCTACGAGGGCGTGATCTCGGATATTGCCGCCATCTGCGCCGCCGCCCACCGCCACGGCGTTCCCGTGATCGTGGACGAAGCCCACGGCGCACACCTGGGCTTTTCCCCCTTCCCCGACGGCGCGGTGCGGGCGGGTGCGGACATTGTGGTGCAGAGTCTACACAAGACCCTGCCCAGTCTGACCCAAACGGCAATCGTCCACCTCTGCGGGGATCTCATCGACCCCGCCGCGTTTCTGCGAAGCAAAAATCTCTTCGAGACCAGCAGCCCCTCCTACCTGCTGATGGCATCCTGTGACGGATGCGCCCGTCTGCTGGGCGGAGATGATCCCACGCCTTTGGACGGCTGGGCGAATGTGCTGGACATCTTCTACGCCCGCACGGCAGCCCTGCGGCATCTGCGTATTTTCCGTCCGACCGGGCGCGCCGCGGTATTTGCCCACGACCCGAGCAAAATCGTGATCTCCACCCGCGGAACATCCATCACGGGGGGAGAGCTGATGGACCGTCTGCGAGAAAAATTCGGAATTGAGCTGGAGATGGCTTCGGGGGATTATGCTCTGGCCATGACCGGTCACGGCACCACTCGGGAACACATCTGCCGCCTGGCCGATGCGCTGAGGGCAATCGATGGAACGCTGACCTCTGCCGATGTTCCTGCACCCATCCTGCTCCCTCCCCCTGCCGAGCAGGTCATGCGCCCTGCCGATGCCGTAGAGGCGCCCAAGTTGACTCTGCCTGTGGAGCGCACCGAGGGAGAGATCGCCGCCGACTATCTGTGGGCGTATCCCCCCGGAATTCCGCTCCTTGCCCCCGGTCAGCGCATTGATCGGGCGGTGCTGGATACCATCGCGGCTCTGCGAGAGCGGGGTGTGCATCTGCGGGAGACAATTGACGTGGTGGAGGAACATTGGTAAATGATGCCCGAGGCTTTGCCCCAGCCCCCACCCAAGGGGCTTTTTCGAGAAAAAGCCCCTTGGGAATCCCCAAAAGCTTTCACGCAAAAAAGGATGCCGCGCATCGCGGGGCATCCTTTTTTCTTGCAACGGAATGCCCGATGTGCTGTGCAGAATTTACAACTTTTCGCCGTATATTTTGTGCACCCATACGAAGTTCTAAATTAATAGAATTTCATTCTTGACAAGAGTAGAATGATGTGCTAAAATAAAGTTGAGGTCGTGATTTCACGATATCCCCACACAATTCCATCAAAGAAGGCCGTTATGAAACGCATTTTGCCGATTCTTCTTGTGATCATTCTTGTGCTTCTCCCCTGCTGCAGCGAAAAGCCGGATGCAGACTTTCCGGGGGAGGACGAGATCCACACCTCGCAGGTAGTTTCAAGATTGACTGCGGAGTACGGCGACCATGTGTATACCGAACACGACTACGAACTGCATCGGTACAACCGCAAAACAGGGGTGATGCAGACCGTCTGTACCGATCCCAACTGCGGCCCCGACTGTTTTCTTTGCTCACCGTCACGGGAGATTACACAGGTTGTGGACGGCAGACTGTACGGTTGTTATATGCTGATCCGCACCCGGGAATTCGCATACGCTTACTGGGACATCGTCACCAACGAGCAAAAAGTCTTGCTGACGCTTCCCCGCTCGGAAACGCCCGAAATGAATCCTCCCGTTTTGAATGGGAGGTACCTCTACTATACGGGACAGTATCTGCGGGAAGATGGGGATGCAAAAAATCCCGACGATTATCAGCCCTATGTGGGCCGAATTCCCATGGATGGGGGAGAGCCCGAGGTCGTATGCTCCCGGGAGTCCAATTTGCTGGAACATCTGCTTGCCGTCAGCGACGGTAAGGCCATCACCTCCCTCAATGCCTGTCTGTATGCCATTGACTTTGACACCGATGAACGCACTTTGCTTTTTGATCCTGAGGAACACGGCCTGTCCCGCCGTCATGAATGGTACAGTTATTTGGACGGCAAGCTTTATCTGCTGTATCACTCACCGGAGTTTTCCGAGGAAAAGCTGGCTCATGAAGATATCTCGTTTACCGGCCGCTTGTATTACAGTTATCTGGTCAGGATTGACACCCAAACGGGAGAAATGACTCGTCTGCCGGACAAGGGCGTGGATAAGTTCTGGATAACGGAGGACACCATTTATTACACCAAGCAGGGCTTCCGTGTGTTTTATATCTCTCCGGAAAACTTTGACGAAAATGCGCCGTATGAATCCACCGTATTCGCTCCGTCCTTAGAGACAATATACGCCTGTGACTTGGACGGAAGCAACCGCAGAGAAGTTCACACCGATCCCCTCATGGACATATACACCCATGACGGTACCGTGATCGACGACTGCTATTACGGCCTCATCGCTTTTTATGACGAAACACAGCACAAAAAAGTTGTATCGTATGGGACGCTGGATTTCACCACGGGTGAATTTACCCCTGCCGTAATCGAGGAATAATCTCCCCGGGGCTTGGCCCCGCACCCCATCAAAGGAGGCCGTTATGAAACGCATTTTACCGATTCTTCTTGTGATCATTCTTGTGCTTCTCCCCTGCTGCAGCGAAAAACCGGATATGGAATTACCGGGGGAGGACGAGATCCACACCTCACGGGTCATCACCAGAACCGTCGCCGAGTACGGTGATTACATTTATTTCCGCACTACGAAAATGATGCGGTACAACCGCAAAACGGGGGTAATGCAGCCACTCTGCACCGATCCCGACTGTGGTTCCGACTGCTTGCTCTGCTCGCCAATTAACGAAACGACACAGATCGTGGACGGCAAACTGTACGGCTGCTATATGCTGCCCTTTACCCGCGAATATGTATATGCCTGTTATGATTTGGTTACCAACGAAATGAAAGTTTTG
>JAFTUB010000124.1 GCA_017466495.1 Clostridia bacterium | reverse complement strand
GTTGGAGGCGCACAATGAGTCGAACATTTTTGCTTGGGGTGGATATCGGCACCTCGGGAACCAAGGCTGTCCTCTTTACCCCCGAGGGGGAGACAGTCGCCGAAGCGGCGCGCCGCTACCCCATGACCCAGCCCCACGGCGGCTGGGCCGAACAGCATCCCTCCCGGTGGTGGGATGCGGTCTGCGCCTGCCTGCGGGAGCTGACCGCGCGGCCGGAGGTCGAGGGCGGAGAGATCCTTTCCTTGGGGCTTTCGGGACAGATGCACGGCTCGGTTGTGCTGGACGGGGAAGGAAACCCCACCGCTCCCGCCATCCTTTGGTGCGATACCAGAGTGCAGACAGAATGCGCCGAGATCGAGGAGATCTTCGGGGGTGAGATGCTTACCGCGGTGACGGGAAGCCGAGCACTGTGCAATTTTACCGCGCCCAAGCTGATGTGGATGCGCCGTCATACCCCCGATGCCCTGCGCCGGGCAAAGATTTTGCTGATGTCGAAGGACTACATCCGTTTCTGTCTCACCGGCAAATATGCCGCCGAACCTTCGGATGCCTGCGGTACCCTGCTGTACGATACCCGAAACTTCCGCTGGTCGGATGAACTCTGCCGCGGGATGGAGATCGATCCCGCCTTGCTCCCGCCGCTTGTGGCTTCGGCTGAGGTGGTGGGAACCGTGACTCCCGCCGCAGCCGCGGCCACCGGCCTGCCTGTGGGCATTCCCGTGGTGGGGGGCGCAGGGGACAACGCCGCAGCGGCGGTTGGGGTGGGGGCTGTGACCCCCGGCCGCGCCTTCGTCACCGTGGGCACCAGCGGCAACGTCTATACCCATACCGACCGGTTTGCCGCCGATGCCGAGGGACGGTTCCACACCTTCTGCTCGGCCGTGCCGGGGGAGTGGACCTTCCTCGGTGCCGTCCAGTCCGCAGGGCTGAACCTGCGCTGGTTCCGGGAGACCTGCTGCGGCTCGCTGGATGCCGATGCCGCCGCACGGGGAATGGATCCCTATGTCCTGTTGGACGAAGAAGCGTCGGCACGGCAGGCTGGCGGTGGCGGTCGGTTCTATCTCCCCTACCTGCGGGGAGAGCGGACTCCGCACCTGGATCCCCATGCCAGAGGCTGTTTCATCGGCCTTCGCCCCGACCATGACCGCGGAGCCATGGCACGAGCTGTAATGGAGGGAGTCTGCTTTGCCCTGGCAGACTGCAAGGAGCTTTTCGATGCCTGCGGTGTGGAGGTGAAGGAGATTACCTTCTGCGGCGGCGGTGGGAAGAGCGCCCTTTGGCGGCAGGTCATGGCCGACATTTTTGCCCGTCCGATCGCCCGTCCCCGCAGTGGAGAGAGCGCCGCCCTGGGCGCCGCTTTGCTGGGAGCGGTGGGGATTGGACTTTACCCCGATATTCCCTCGGCCTGCACCGCTGTATGCACGGCCGAAAGCAGCACGGTGCCACAAAATGCCGCGGCGTATGCCCGCATCTATGGGGTGTGGAAGACCTTGTACCCCGCACTGAAGGCATCTTTTGCCGCAGCAGCGGCCTTGTCTGAGTGAAATCATCGACCGAATTATGCACAAGGAGAGTAATGATGGAAAAGATCAGAGTAACGATTTGGAACGAATTCCGCCACGAGAAAACCAAGGAAAATGTGAAGGCGCTTTACCCCAACGGCCTGCACGCCCTGATCGGCGAATTTCTCAGCGAGACCGGGGATATGGAGATTACCCTTGCGGCCTTGGACGATCCCGACCAGGGCCTGCCCGAATCGGTGCTTGAGAATACCGATGTCTTGCTTTGGTGGGGACACATGGCACATCACGAGGTGGACGATGCCCTGGTGCGCCGCATCCAGGCACGGGTGTACGAAGGAAAGATGGGGTTTATCGCCCTCCATTCCGGTCACCATTCCAAGCCCTTCCGTGCCATTGTCGGCACCAACGGCAACCTGTCCTGGGGCCGCAATCAGAAGGAGATCGTGTGGAATATGATGCCCTCCCATCCCATTGCCGCCGGGATTCCCGACCACTTCCTGCTGGAGGAAGAGGAGCTCTATTCCGAGCCCTTCTATATTCCCCAGCCCGATGCCCTGGTCTTCGGCAGCTGGTTTGAGGACGGCCACATCTTTCGCTCGGGTGCCTGCTTCATCCGCGGAGCAGGGAAGGTTTTCTATTTCCAGCCCGGGCATGAGAGCTGCCCCTCCTTCTACAATCCCTACGTCCGCCGCATCATCACCAATGCCGTTTACTGGGCCAACCCCGGTGAGATTGGCTATGAGATTCCTAACGGATGCCCCCACATCAAGAGCGCCGTGATCGAAGAGTTTGGCGGGAAATAAAGCAAACAAGAGCCGCGCCGGTGATGCGCCTTTGCATAAAGATGTTTAACAAGCACAGGTAGGGGCGAACTGCATTCGCCCGCGGGAGACATCAGGTCTTACATACATAACACAAATCGGCAGAGATATTGTTTCCTCTGCCGATTTGTGTTATAATGGAGGAGAAGCGAAAGGACGCCCTCTCGGAGAGCGCTTGGGGGCAAGTGCAATTTTGGGGGGCATGGATTTTGCTCTGTGCGTTTGTTAAATAAGGGTGAAACTCGCGATAAGTTGGAATAAAACAAGAATTTGAATAAAGGTGACATGATGAAAAACTATGTTGTTGAAAGCTACGAGAACTATAAGGAGGAAGAAAGACTATCTACAAACAATGCTCGTAGAATCGAGTTTTTGACTACTGTCAGAGTTTTGGATGAGTTGATAACCGATAAAAAAAAGATTCTGGATTGTGCAGCCGGTACGGGGATTTATGCTTTCTATCTTGCTGACCAAGGACATGAAGTAACCGCCACCGATATCACGCCTCGACATATAGAGGTTATCAAAGGTATTGCAAGCACAAAACCCTATAACATGGAATCATGTGTCTTGGATGCGACGGATATGAGCATTTTTGAGGACGAAAGTTTTGACGTGGTGCTGAATATGGGGCCGTTTTATCACTTGATAAACGAAAACGATAGAATCAAGTGTTTCCGAGAATCGTTAAGAGTGCTGAAAAAAGGTGGCTTGCTGATTACTGCCTATATTCCGAGATATTTTGTTTTTCAGTATGTGGCCATGCAAAACGATTACTTTTTAGATGCGAAGCTTGCGCAACAGTTAATTGAAACCGGCATCTTACGCCATGATGATGAAAAGTGCTTCTGGACTGATACTTACTATGCAACAGCAGAAGAAATGGAGGAATTGTATCGTGCGTATGAGATAGATGTGCTTGACCACTTTGCGCAAGACGGAGCAACACCCCATTTTTCCAAAAAGGTAGATTCGTGGAATGAAGAACAATTTAAGGTGTGGTGTGATTACCATTACAGCATCTGCAGAGAGAAGGCTTTGCTGGGTGCGAGTAATCACACTGTGATTGTTGGAAGAAAATAATCCAAAATATAGTAAGAAGAACCCCGACAGATTTTGAAAATCTGTCGGGGCAATTTTCGTTTGTGGCGGGAACGAGTCCCCACCCTACGCGTAAACTTCCTTATGAGAACCAGCCTGTTGGCGCGGCTCTTCTTCTTGCGGTTACAGCTCCCGTCTGCGGAAAAATACCACCGAGAGATACCAGGAGAGGGCATAGATGCTTGCTCCCACCAGGCAGAGAACGGGCAGAACGGAAGCCAGATTGGTCGAGGCTGTTGCTTTGGTGGAGAGGATATTGGCCATGACAACGCTTCCGCCGCAGACCACGCCTACCATGATGAGGTAGGCCAGCCGCCCCTTTTCC
>JAFTUB010000123.1 GCA_017466495.1 Clostridia bacterium | reverse complement strand
CCTGCCGCCCCTGCCGCAGCCCCTGCTGCCCCTGCGCCTGCGGCATCTGCCGCACCCGCAGCCTCTGTGGCCGGTACGCCTGTGACCGCCCCCATTCCCGGCACTGTGCTCAGCGTGCGGGTCAAGACCGGCGACAAGGTCAAGAGCGGCGATGTGCTCTGTACCCTCGAGGCCATGAAGATGGAGAATGAGATCTGCGCTCCGGCAGACGGCACCGTTGCCGCTGTCCATGCTGCAGCCGGCCAGGCAGTTGAGGCAGGTTCGCCTCTGCTGACCATTGCCTGAGCAATTCCATACAAAACGTGAAAGGATAACGTTATGCTGGATACGATCCTTGGCATTTTGCGATCCACAGGGATCGCTGCCTTGGCCGCCGATCCCGAGCTGTTGATCAAAACCCTGCTGATGTATGTCATCGTCGGGGTGCTGGTCTATCTGGCGGTGGTCAAAAAATTTGAGCCGCTTCTGCTGCTTCCCATTGCCTTCGGTATGCTGCTGGCCAACCTGCCGGGGGCCGAGATGATGCACATGGAGCTCTTTCTTGGCGATTCGCTGGATATTGGCCGCGTCATCCGCGAGGGCGGCTTCCTTGATTACCTTTACCTCGGGGTAAAGCTGGGCATTTATCCCTCGCTGATCTTCATTGGCATCGGTGCCATGACCGACTTCAGCCCCCTGATCGCCAATCCCATCAGCCTGCTGATCGGCGCGGGGGCACAGCTGGGTGTTTTCGTGGCCTTCTCGGGTGCGCTTCTGATCGGCTTTGTTCCCATGGCAGCCGCGGCCATCGGCATTATCGGCGGCGCGGACGGCCCCACCGCCATCTATGTGACGAAAACCCTGGCACCCATTCTGCTTGGCCCCATTGCCGTGGCGGCCTACAGCTATATGGCGCTGATCCCCATGATTCAGCCGCCGCTGATGAAGCTCCTTACCACTCGCAAAGAAAGAGCCATTGTCATGAAGACCCTGCGCCCGGTTTCCAAGCTGGAGAAGGTGATCTTCCCGGTGATGATCACCGTAATCGTCTGTCTGATCATGCCCTCTGCCGTGCCCCTTGTGGGCTGTCTGATGTTCGGTAATCTGCTCAATGTCAGCGGGGTTACCGACCGCCTGTCCAAAACAGCACAGAACGAGCTGATCAACATCGTGACGATCTTCCTTGGGGTCTCGGTGGGGGCTACCGCCAATGCGGCCACCTTCCTGTCCCTTGAAACTCTCAGCATCATCTGCCTTGGGCTGATCGCCTTCCTGATCTCCACCTGCGGCGGTCTGCTGACGGCAAAGCTGCTGAACCTGCTCACCGGCGGTAAAATCAACCCTCTCATCGGCTCGGCAGGTGTTTCCGCCGTGCCCATGGCCGCGCGGGTGTCCCAGATGGTGGGGCAGAAGGAGAACCCCTCCAACTTCCTTCTGATGCACGCCATGGGACCAAACGTGGCCGGCGTCATCGGCTCGGCAGTCGCAGCGGGCGTCTTCCTGTCCTGGTTTGCGTAAGCCTGCACACCCCTGCAAATTCCAGTGAAACTGAGATAATCGGGAGAAAAATATGGCACAGATCAAAATTACCGAAACAATCCTGCGGGATGCCCATCAGTCGCTGATCGCCACCCGCATGACCACAGAAGAAATGCTCCCCGTGCTGGAGATGCTGGACGGGGTGGGCTACCATTCCCTTGAAGCATGGGGCGGTGCCACCTTTGACGCCTGTATGCGTTTTTTGGATGAGGATCCCTGGGACCGCCTGCGGAAGATCCGCGCTGCCGTCAAAAATACCAAGCTGCAGATGCTCTTCCGGGGACAGAACATCCTGGGCTACCGCCACTACTCCGACGATGTGGTGGCATACTTTGTGCAGAAGTCTATCGCCAACGGCATTGACATTCTCCGCATTTTCGATGCCTTAAACGATCCCCGCAATCTGAAGACCGCCATTGATGCTGCCCGCCGCGAGGGCGGCCATGTCCAGGCGGCCATCAGCTATACCACCAGCCCATTCCATTCCAATGACCGCTTTGCCGAATACGCCCGTCAGCTGGAGGAGATGGGGGCGGACTCCATCTGCATCAAGGATATGTCAGGCCTGCTCAAGCCCTACGATGCCTACGCGCTGGTGAAGGCCATCAAGGAAAAGGTGAGCCTCCCCGTGCAGCTGCACACCCACTATACCTCGGGCCTTGCTTCCATGACCATTCTCAAAGCGGTGGAGGCCGGAGTGGATATCATCGATACCGCCCTCTCGCCCATGGCCCTGGGCACTTCCCAGCCCCCCACCGAGCCCATTGTGGCTGCCCTGGCGGGGACGGGATATGATACCGGGCTTTCCCTGGATAAGCTGGACGAGATCGGCCGCCATTTCGCCGGCCTGAGGAAGAAATACCTGGACAGCGGTCTGATGGATACCAAGGTGCTGGGGGTGGATGTGAACGCCCTCCTGTACCAGGTGCCCGGCGGTATGCTCTCCAACCTGGTTTCCCAGCTGAAGCAGGCAGGGAAGTCGGATCAGCTGGCCGAAGTGCTGGCTGAAGTTCCCCGCGTCCGCGCCGATGCCGGCTACCCTCCTCTGGTTACCCCCACTTCCCAGATCGTGGGCACCCAGGCGGTGCTGAACGTGATCATGGGTGAGCGGTATAAGATGGTCACCGGGGAATTCAAGGGCCTGATCCGCGGCGAATACGGCCGGACCCCTATGGAGATCGACGTG
>JAFTUB010000122.1 GCA_017466495.1 Clostridia bacterium | reverse complement strand
TCTGCTGGGTCTGCTCCTGCTGGCCGGCGGGATCTTTCTGCTCTGCCGCAGGAAAAAATAAGCCATCCTATCAATCCAAGAGGGGTGCCGCACATGAACGCGGCACCCCTCTTGGATTTTGAAAATATACCAAACACCCCTTGACAAATAATACTATGCGTGATATAATATTGTCACACCAACAGGAAGGAGTCAAGATTATGGATGCCCAACTGCGCCGCGCATTGCTGGAATGCTGTGTGCTTGCCGTCCTGCAGGAGGGGGATTCCTACGGCTACCGTATTGTCCGTGCCGTTTCTCCCCGCATTCCCATCACCGAGTCCACCCTCTACCCCATTCTCCGCCGCCTGGAAACGGCAGGATGTCTGCGGGTGTATACCGAGGAGCATAACCACCGCCTCCGCCGCTATTACGCCATCACCGATTCGGGCCGCGCCCGCGTAAGAGAATTTCTCGCCGAATGGGAGCAGGCCATGGCCGTCTGTGCCTACATCAAAAGTACCGTCCCCAACACCGCCAATGAAGGGAGCTTACCGTTATGACCAAAGTTGAATTTTTTACCCAGCTGGAACAAGCCATTACCCACCTTCCCCAAGATACCCGGGAGGATATTTTCCGCTACTTCACCGAGCAGTTCGAGGATCTCACCGAGGAAGGCATGACCGAGGCTGAAGCCGTGGCCGCTTTGGGGGATTTCAGAGAAGCCTTTGATTCCCTGCAAGCGGAAACCGCTGCCCCGCAGGAGGAAGCGCCCGAAACCGCTTCCCACACCGAGCGCCGCACCTTCACCGCCGCGCACCTCCCGCCCCGCATCCGCCTCACCGAGAAAAATTGCGGCGTGGAGATCCTTCCCTCCCCCGACGGCCGCCTGTGGGTGGAGTACAGCATCACCCGCTTCACCGAAGTCACCGTGTCCTGCGATGCCAACTGCTTCACCTATACGGCCCGGGAGATCCCGCGCTTTTTCGGCATACACATCCAAAACCGCAAGCCAACCCGACTTTATCTCCCCCATGGTTATCTTCCCGCCATGGAAATCCAGACAAGCAACGCCCCCATCCGAGCCGCCGACATTTCCTGTGCCGATGCCCTCTTCCACACCCAAAATTCCTCCATCCTTTTGGCCAACCTTACGGCGGATGACCTCACCGTCAAAACCTGCAATTCCCCTGCCAAGGCGGAACATATCACCGCGAAAAAGCTCACCGTCAAGACCGCCAACGCGTCTCTGCGGGCTGCGCATCTCACCGCCGGGGAAATACAGCTGAAAACAACCAACGGCTCTCTCGCCGCTGAGCACATCACCGCCGATTCTCTGGATGCCTCCACCGCCAACGGCAAAATTATCGCCGAGCATCTTACTGTCCCCACCGTCACCCTCACCACCTCCAACGGCAAGATCTCCCTGGAGAACGCCGATGTGCAGCACGTGACCCTCTCCACCTTCAACGCCGGGATCAACGCCATCCTGCCCGGCACCGCCGCCGACTACGGCATCAGCACCGTCACATCCACCGCTGTCCGTTCTGTGCAGACAGCCGGTGCCTCGCGCTCCCTCAATGCAAAAACCTTCAACGGAAAACTGAACATCACCTTTGCCGGAGAGCAGTGACCTCTCCTTGTGCGGTGGAGCTGTGCGTTGCACAGCTCCACAGCCTTTTTGTCACCACCCCCTCCAATAGAGCAATATTTGTCTGAAAACTTTGGCGTTTTGACTTGAAATGCATCAAGAAATGTCCTATAATAACAGTACAGACATCACCATATTATGTCGAATCCAATTTACGGAGGTATCCGATTATGGCACTCCCGATTGCTGTACAAGTTTATTCCGTCCGCGACGATGCCAAGGCTGACCTGCGGGGCACCCTGGAAAAGATCAAAGCCATGGGCTACGACGGCGTGGAGTTCGCAGGACTCTATGACCACGATCCCGCCCTCATCGGCAGCTGGTGCCGTGAGCTTGGCCTCACCCCCATCTCCGCACACGTCGGCATCGGTCTGCTCAAGGACGATCCCCGGGGTACTGTTGCTCAATACGCCACCATCGGCTGTCCCTACATCGCCATCCCCCATCTGGGTGAGGATCTCCGCCCCGGCTCGGCAGGCTGGCCGAACACCGTGGAGGACATCAAAATGATCGCCGAGGAATGCCGCGCACAGGGCATTCAGCTCCTCTATCATAACCATGACTTTGAATTTATCCGCCTGGAGGAGGGCGAGTACGGCCTGGATCAGCTCTATCGCCTCATCCCCGCCGTGGAAACGCAGATCGACACCTGCTGGGTCAAGGCCGCAGGGGAAGACCCCGCCGCCTACGTCCGCAAGTACACCGGCCGCGCCCCCATCGTCCACCTCAAGGATTTTGTCGGCCGCCGCGGTGCCCCCAAGGACAGCGAGGATGCCTTTGCATTCCGCCCCGTAGGCTACGGCAAGCAGGACTTCCCCGCCATCCTCGCCGCATCCCGCGATGCAGGCGCTGCCTGGGTCGTGGTGGAGCAGGATCGCCCCTCCATGGGCAAGACAGCCCTGGAGTCCATTGAAATGAGCATCAATTACCTGCGCAGCTTTGACTGGTAAATTTGAATCTATCACACAAAAGGAGAACAATTATGGCAGACAACATTCTGGACGCTTTCAAGGAAGATCAGCGCAAAACCGTTATTGATACCAACCGCAAGATGCGCATCGGTATCATCGGCACCGGATGGATTGCCGACGCACATATCAAGTCCTACCTCAACCAGCCCGACGTGGAAATCGTGGCAGGTGCCGACCTCATCCCCGGCAAGGCCGCCGCGTTCTTCGCAAAACACGGCGTTGAGGGCGTGAAGACCGATTACGCCTCCCACAAGGAAATGCTGGACGACGAAAGCCTGCAGCTGGATGCCGTCAGCGTCTGCACCTATAACCGTCAGCACGCCGCCCCCGCCATCTACGCCCTGAACAAGGGAGTCAATGTCCTCCTGGAAAAGCCCTTTACCGTCACCACCGAGGAGGCCATCGAGGTCATGCGTGCCGAGCGTGCCAGCGGCAAGGTCCTTTCCATCGGCTTCCAGCCCCGCCTGGATGCCAATATGCAGAAGATCAAGGAGATCGTGGAGTCGGGCGAGCTGGGTAAGATATACTACATCCAGACCGGCGGCGGCCGCCGCCGCGGCATTCCCACCCCCTTCGGTACCACCTTCATTGAAGATGAAACCGCAGGCCTGGGCGCCCTGGCCGACATCGGCTGCTACTCCCTGGATATGGTGCTCAATGCCATCGGCTATCCCAAGCCTCTCACGGTATCGGGCTACAAATCCGCCTTCTTCGGCACCGATCCCAACTACTGCAATTATGTCAAGACCGGCCATCCCGAGTACGCCGCCAAGTTCGGCGTGGATGACTTCGCCGCCGCATTTATCCGCCTTGAGGGCGACATCGTCGTGGACTTCCGCATCTCCTGGGCCATGAACATGGACACCGCAGGGGACACCCTCATCCTCGGCACCAAGGGCGGTCTGCGCATCCCCTCCCCCGAGTGCTGGAACGGCACCGTGGGCGGCCCCATGAAGGTCTATCACGAGATCGCCGGCTCTCAGGTCTGCACCGAGATCCCGATCATCACCTCCAAGGGTCCCTCCCTCTTCGACCGCAAGATCCGCTCCTTCCTTGACGCCTGCAAGAACGGCACCAAGGCTCCCGTTCCCTCGGACCAGATCCTGTACAACCAGGCA
This sequence comes from Clostridia bacterium, assembly GCA_017466495.1. Taxonomy (GTDB): domain Bacteria; phylum Bacillota; class Clostridia; order Oscillospirales; family CAG-272; genus SIG693. The sequence goes on along the minus strand of JAFTUB010000122.1, from coordinate 35,626 downwards.
ATCCTGGACGGCATCGCAAAATCCGCCGCGCTGGGCCGCGAGATCGCCATCGAGATCCCCGAGATCTAACCCCCACGCAAAAAGGGCTTCCACACCGTGGAAGCCCTTCTTTTATTGTCTTTTCGCGGAAGAACTCAGCCCAGCCGTTTGCTGGATGCTTCTTCCTCGTACTGCCGGGTATAGAGGTTGTAGTAAGCCCCCCGCAGAGCCAGCAGCTCCTCGTGGGTGCCCCGCTCTACAATGCGTCCGTCGTCCACCACCAGGATCATGTCGGCGCGTCGGATGGTGGAAAGGCGGTGAGCGATCATCAGAGACGTGCGCCCCGACACGATCTGCTCAATGGCGCGCTGGATCTTCTGCTCGGTCATGGTGTCCACCGAAGCGGTGGCCTCGTCCAGCACCAGGATGCGGGGATCGGCCAACAGCGCGCGGGCAAAGGAAAGCAGCTGCTTCTCTCCGGTGGAAAGCATACTTCCCCCCTCGCCCACCTGGCTGTCCAGACCGTTCTCCATGCGCTCCACCACAGCATCGGCGGAAACGCTTCGGAGGGCCGCCATGATCTCCTCGTCGGTGGCATCGGGCTTGCCGTAGCAAAGGTTTTCCCGAACCGTCCCCGAGAAGAGATGCGGTGTCTGCAGCACATAACCGATGGATCGGTGCAGCCACAGCTGGGAACGCTCCCTGGCATCCCGCCCGTCAATGAGAATCTGCCCCGAGGTGGGTTCAAAGAAGCGGCAGACCAGGTTCACCAGCGTAGACTTACCCGCCCCGGTCTCTCCCACAATGGCAACACTGCTGCCCCGGGGAATGGTCAGATCAAAATGCTCGAGAATATCCACATCCCCGTCGGGATAGCGGAAGGTCACATCCCGGAAGACGATCTCGCCCTCCAGCTCCTCCCAGTTCTCGGTCTTGGGATTGAAGGTATCCCCATAGCGGGCGACCACCTCTGCCGAGTCGGCTACATCCGATTCGGTTTCCAGCAGCCCCACCAGACGCTCAATGTTGACCTGCACCGCCACCAGATTGGAGAAGGCGTTGACGATCCAGCGAATGGGCTCCATCATCCCAAGGGCGTAGGACATAAACACCGACAGCGTGCCCAGCTCAATGGCCCCTTCCATGGTCAGAGCACCGCCCTGACGCAGAACAAGTGCCAGTGCCAGCGCCGAAGCGAAGGTAATGGTGGATCCGAACAGGGCGCGGTAATGGGTAGCGTGCACTGAGGTGCGCTTCATCTGCGCGGTATCCACCCGGAAATCGGCCTCGATCTTGTCCTCCACCACTAAGGACTTAATGGTCTTTGCCCCGGTGATGCCCTCGTTGAAGTTGGAGGTGATGGTAGAGTTCAGCTCGCGGATGCGACGGTTGAGGGCGGTCAGCTTCTTCTGGAAGAAAGCAATGAGCAGCACCGTCACCGGCACAATGGCCATCACGGGGAGCGCCAGCTTCCAGTTCAGGCAGAGCATGATCACACAGGCGCCCACCAAATAGGAAATGTTCCACACGCAGTCCAGCACAATCCAGGACACCGTCTCGCCGATGCGGGAGGTGTCGCTCATGACCCGGGCGTGGAGATAGCCCACGCTGTTCTGATTGAAGAAGGAGAAGGACAGGGTCTGCAGATGGTTGAAGGCCGACTGCCGCAGATCGCGGCCCACCCACATCTCCACACAGCTGCCGATGTAGGTCGAGATAAAGTTCACCGTCAGCTGGAACAAAAGCGTCAGCACATAGCAGAGAATGAAAATCCCGAGGGTGTCCAGCACACCCCGGCCGATGAAATGGTCAAGCGCATACCGCTGGAACAGGGGTAAGCAGATATCGGCCACCGTGCCGCACAGGGCCATGATGATCATGATGGGGTAGCAGAAGCGGTAGGCCCTCAGATAAGGGAATACCCGCGGCAGGCCGAACCAGCGCAGGGAGACGTGCTTGGTTTCGTTGCGTTTTTTCATGCCTCCACCTCCTCGCTGCGATCGGTCTGAATGCGATAAATATCGCGATAGAGCCCCTCCCGGGCGATCAGCTCGGCATGGGAGCCGTACTGAGCGATCCGCCCGCCCTCCAACACCAGGATGCGGTCACAGTGCATCAGGGTGGTGATGCGGTGGGAAATGTAGATCCGGGTGGAGTCATCCTTGCGTGCTGCCAGAGCCGCCGTGATCCGGGCATCGGTTTCGGTGTCCACCGCAGACAGGGCATCGTCAAAGACCAAGATCGGCGTAGGGCGCACCAGAGCGCGGGCAATGGCCGCCCGCTGCTTCTGCCCGCCGGAGAGGGTCACGCCCCGCTCACCCACCAGGGTGTCGTAGCCGTCGGTGAAGCCCTCGATGGTATCGTGCAGACTTGCGGTCTCGGCGGCGGCACGGATGACAGCATCCTTGTCCGTCCCCTCCTCCAGGGCAATGCCGATATTCTCCCGCAGGGTGCGGGCGAAGAGGAAGGGCTCCTGCATGACCATGCCGATGCCCCGCCGCAGGTGGGCCGCCGACATCTGGGCAATGTCCACCCCGCCGATGGTGATCCGCCCGCTGTCGGGAGCGAGATCGTAGAGGCGGCAGAGGAGATATACCAGGGTGGATTTACCCGACCCGGTGCCGCCGAGGATACCCAGGGTTCCTCCTGCAGGCACGGTAAAGGAAATGTCGTGAAGCAGCTCGGGGGCACCGTCATAACCGAAGCTGACGTGATCGAAGACAATGTCTCCGTCAAGCGGAGGCTCCTGCGCCCCTTCCACATCCCGCTCGGGCTCGGCCGACATGATCTCGGCAATACGCCCCAGCGAAACCCCTGCCTTGCTCATCTCGGACAGCATCCGTCCCAGATGGCGCACCGGCCAGGTCAGCATGGCGTTGTAGGAGATGAATGCCATGTAATTACCCGCCGTCATCTCCCCCTTGATGCAGAACACCGCACCCAGGGTAACAATGAGCATCACCTGCAGACCCGAAACCAGATCCGCCGCCCCCCAATAGCCGGAAAAGACCAAATTCAGCCTCATCCACAGGGAGGTATAATGCTGATTTTGTTGGGAAAAGCGCTCACGCTCGTAGGCCTCACGGCCGAAGGCGCGAACCACCCGCACCCCGGTGAGATTCTCCTGGGCGATGGCCGACAGCTTGCCCTCGTTCTCGTCGCACTCGGTAAAGCCCCGACGGATCCGCCGGTGGAAGAAGACCGATGCACAGAGAATCAGGGGAATGGAAACCATGGCAATGATGGAAAGCTTGAGATTCATGGAGCACATGAAGGTCAGGGACAGCACCAACAGAAGCACGGTTTTGAACAGGGAGGTCATCTGATCCGACATGAACCGCTTGAGCATATCCACGTCAGAGGTGCAGCGCTGGATGATGTCACCCGTCTGCTGCTTCATGTGCCAGGCAAAGGGAAGCCGCTCAATGTGGGCAAAAATGGTGTCCCGCATGGAGCGCACCAGATGCTCGGCCCCCATGGCGTTGAAAACCTGGAAGCCGTACTGAAAGAGCAGGGCGAAGACCGAGACCGTCACCACCGCCGCCGCAATCAGCCACAGATGCTCCCGCAGGTAGGGCACGCCCCCCACCGCCTCCACCAGCGCCAGGGCAGGCGCAGGCAGATCCACCGGCTCACGGCCGAAGACCGAGTCCACCGCAAAGCGGACGATCTGCGGGCTGAGCAGGTCGGTCAGGGTCACCCCCACCGCGCAGAAGATGCTCAGGGCAAAATACCGCCGGCATCCCCGCAGGAAAGTGAGAATAAGTTGTGATTTCGATTGTTTTTTCATGTTTCCGTTCAAGTAATACAAGGTAATACAAGGTGAAGATATAACGTACCGTTCCCCTCTCCCGCCGCCTCCAACACAGGAATGGAGGACACCGAAATCGGGGGCACGGCCCCTGCTCCGCAGTTTCGACAAGCAATCCCGACACAGAAAGGACCGCTCCCCGACGGACGGAACAAAGGCTACATTAGAATATCATATTTTTTCCCATTTGTCAAGTCGGGGCAAAATCGCGCACCCCCTTGCAAACCGCAGAAAATTGTGCTATCATATTTCACAGAGTCCGCCATACCAATCCACAAGGAGAATTTCATGACCACCAAAGATATTGCCGAAATCCGCCGCCGCTTCCGCCCGGAGAAAACCAGCATCTCCCGCATCCGCGGCTGCTTTGTCAACGAAGCCCACCAGATCTCCGCCACCTTCAATCAGTCCCTTGGGCTGATGCGTGAGGAGGAGACCTAGGAGCTGCTCTCCATCCTGCGCAAGGTCCTCTCAGGCACCCAAAACAAAAACCTCCACCCCGTAGCCTTCTCCACCGCTCAGGTACTGGAGGGTGAGCATCACCGCCGCCTCACCACCCTGCGGGACACGGCCCTGGAGGATGAGGCTGCCGTCACCGCCCTCTACGAAGCGGTGATTGCCAATACCGCCATCGAGGGCAGCTATATGATCCTCTTAGCCGCCGACAGCTATGACTATTCGGGCTACCGCGCCGACGGGGAGAAGGACGAGGATTCCACCAAAACCTTCCACTATTTTGTCTGCGCCCTCTGCCCCATCAAGCAGACCCGACCCGCCCTGGGCTATCTGGCGGAGGAGAACCGCTTCTGCAGCCTCACCGGAGATCAGGTCATCGGCGCACCGGCTCTGGGCTTTATGTTCCCCGCCTTTGACCGCCGTGCCGCCAACATCTACGAAGCCCTCTACTACACCCGCGACACCGCCGACAATCACACCGATTTCGTGTCGGCCGTCCTTGACGGTGAGCTTCCTCCTCCTGCTGCCGTGCAGAAGGAAACCTTTGCCTCAGTGCTGGCCGAGAGCGTGGGAGAGGCCTGCAGCTACGAGGTGGCACAGACCGTTCACGAGCAGATCTGCGTACTGGCCGAGTTCAAGCCCGCCACCCGCGACGAAGAGGACGAGCGTCCCATGGTGTCCAAGCGCATGATCACAGGTCTCCTCGAGGACTGCGGCGTGGACGAGCCCCACGTCACCGCCTTCGGGGAGAACTACGACCGCGCCTTCGGGGTGGGCACCGAACTCCCTCCCGCCAACCTGGTGGACAAAAAGCGCTTTGACGTCACCACACCCGACGTGGTCATTCGGGTCAAGCCCGAGGCCAGCGACCTGGTGCAGACCCGCATCATCGACGGTGAAAAATACATCATGATCCGCGCCGAAGCCGGCGTGGAGGTCAACGGCTTCCCCATCCGCATCGGGGAGGAGTAAACGAAAAAGGAAGGATGTGCAAATGCACATCCTTCCCTTTTTCATCAGTCAGTCCCCGCGGCGGGTCAGCATCCGCACAGCATAAATCGCCACCCCGATCTCCGCCAAGAGACCGCCGATCCACCAGTACCACGCGGTCATGGTATTCTCGGTGCCGTAGATCTCCAGCGCACCATGCACATGGCTGCCCAGAGTCAGCGCCGCGATCCCCCAGCGGTAGAATCGCTCTGCCCACTGAGCGGGATATGCCCTCTCGCCTAGCCGGGACAGCACGCCGAACACCGCCGCGCCTCCCATCAGCGGGAAAACAAAGGCAAGGAGCATATGCGCCGAGTAAACGCCATTGCTGAAGCAGGTATAAACTACACCAAGAAGCAGAGAAAAGGCCGCGGCATACAAATACCGCCGGGCGATCACCGCAGCCCGGGGCCGCACGCCCTTAATATCCGATGTAGACAATGTCGCTCACCTTCCTCTCCTCGATCACCTTTCCGTCATAGGTGGGCCGGTTGACCACCTGACCGTTGAAGACCATGGCCGCCGATCCGCCGCCGTCCAGGTTATAGGCGGTCTGCACCCCAAGGGTAGCCATGAACTTCGCCAGAGACTGCACCGTCAGCCCCGCACTTTTGGCGGTTCTGCCGTCCACCGTGACGAAGACATAGTGCAGCTCCTCCACCATGCCGATGGCGGTGCGGGGATTGCGCTTGGTGGCGTGGCCGCTCAGTCCCCGCGCAGGCACAGCTACCTCTCCGTCCTTCAGCAAAACCGGGCCGAAGGACAGTACGTGCCGCGCCCCTGCGCTCTGCATGGCTTTGACCGTAACCGCCCCCTCCTGGCCGATAGAAAATACACCGTCCTCCCCAATCACCAGTACATCCCGTCCCCGTTTGCCGGCGGCGCGATAGGCCACACCGTTGCGCAGAACGTAGCCGTTATCCCGGGAGCCGTAGTAGTCGCCGTTCACCGCAAGAATTGCGCCGTTGGCCTCAGCCATCTCGGAGGTGGTCTGGGTCACGTTTCTGCCGTAAGCCCCCATGGCCAGGGCAGTCTTGAGATATTCCGGCGACATCAACAGAATGTCGGCCACGTACACATCGGAATTGTCCCAGCGGTGCTGCGTAATCTCAATGGCGATCTGTTCGTCCACATAGAGGTTTTCGGTAACAATGGTCGGAATCGGCTCGGGCTCGGTTTCGGGGGTATCCCCGATGCCGATGTCCAGCATCTCCCCCGTGACCTTGGTTTCAGACACCGTCTCGAGTGCCGGCACATAAACCCGGGCAATCACAAAGGTGTCCAGCAGCAGATAAACGGTAAATGCCGCCAAGCCGAGGCTGTAAAGCAAGCCCCAGAGGTATTTTTTCATACACTTCTCCTTCGGTGCACCAGGCGCACCTTTATTCGGCTGCGACCTCCGCCGCAGTATCCCCAACCGTCAGACGGTAGGTCTTTCCCGCAGCGATCCCGGGACTGCTGAGGATCACCACCGCAAAGGGCAGCTCGGGGGCGTGGGAGATCAGCACATTTCCTTCCCCATCGGTCAGGGTAATCTGTGTCCCCGCCTCGCGGTTGCCCACCCGCAGGGCAATGACGCCCTGCTCGGCAGCGCTGAAGGACTGCGCCATGCCCTGCCCGCCGGTGCCGATGAAGGTTCCGCCGGTGATCGTACCGCTCACATCATAGTCCAATGTGGCCGTATCCCCCACCACGGGCCCCACCACCGTGGTGTGCCCGCCGGAGATGGTCAGAGTACCGTTGGCATCGATCCCGTCCCCCATGGATTTGATATACAGCTTGTCGCCGGAGATGGTCACGCTTCCCGTGGAAGCAGACATTCCTCCGGAGCCCCCCGGCTTTCCACCGGGTTTCCCGAAGCCCGCAGGCGCACCGAACATCCCATCGCGCCCGCCGGAGACACCGCTGGAATCGGTCCCGCCGGCCGCATTCACACCATCCTCGTCGGCGGACAGAACGATCTCGCCCCCCGACACATGAACGTGGGTGGCCTCCATTCCCTCATAGCTTTGGGAAATGGAGATCTGTCCTCCCGTCACGTCGAGATTTTCGTCGGCATGAAGCCCGTCATCCCCCGTGGCCAGGGTAAGCGTGCCGTCGGCAACGACAAGAGAAGCCTTGGCATGGAGGGCATCGTCAGCCGAATCCACCGAAACCATCCCGCCGAAGATCCCCATATTGCCCCCGGATTTCAGCCCCTTCATGCTGGTACTGTCCGAGGAGGAAGAGGGGGAAGAAACTCCACCGGGCTGACGGCCGCCGGGGAAGCTTCCCCAGCCGGAGGAGGTAGCCTTGGTTCCGTTTCCGTAACCGCCCCCCGCCAGCACCGTGATATTCCCCTGCATCACCTGCAGGGTGGAGCCGGCGCTGATGCCGTCCCCCTCCGCCGTAATGTTCAGCCTTGCCCCCGAAAGATACACAAAGCCCAGCTCGGCATCATCGGAATTCTCGGCATGAATGCCGTCCTTGCCCGAGGTGATCACCATGTCCGCCGGGCCGATGCGGATGCTGTCGTTGGCATCCAGCCCGTGGGAAGCGGCGGTGACGGCATAAAGCCCACCGGTGAGCACCAGATCATCCTTGCAAACAATGCCGTGCCCGGCGGGAGAGGTGACGGTGAGCCGTCCCGTGCCGTTGAAGGTCAGATCCTGGCGGGAGAAAACCGCGCCGTCGATCTTGCTGTCCTCCGCCGAGGCAAATTTCCCCCCATTGGCCAGCAGATTGTCGCTCCCCTCGGCCAGGGTCACAAACACCTTGTCCGCCTCGCGGATATACAGCGCCGCCGAAGTCGAGCTGGTCACCGACACACCATCCAGCACAATCTGCACCTTGTCCGAGCTGCCGGCCTCCACCGCAATCATGCCGTCATCCAGCGTGCCGGAAAAAATATACGTTCCCTCCTCCGTCACAACCACCGTTGAGCCGCTGATGCGGACACCGTCCCCATCTGCCTTGGCGGTCTTTCCCGACAGGGTCACCCGAGTACCGCTGCCGTACTGACTGCGCATATCCCGGTCAGTAAACATCTCCCCGTCAGCCTCGGTGAAGACAAAGGGTAGCTGCTCACTCTCGGCAGAAATAACCGGCGTCACCGGATCAGTCCCCGGCCCACCATCCGACACCGGACCGCATCCCGTCAAAAGTCCCGTCAACAGCAGAACCGCAAGCCCCCCGGCCATATATCGCTTCATATTTTCTCCTTCCCGCCCGGGGCTCATCCACCGGGCAGATCGATTGATATTTTGTCCCAATTCGACAATGTGTTCCCGGATGAACGCTGTATTCACCCGGCTCCCTCCGGGAGGGAGGCTTTGGTGAAACGAAAATCACAGCGGGAGCACAAAAAGCAATTGGGACTCGTGTTATACTTATAAGTGAGACAACACAAACAGTACGGCTTTATTTAAGATTTTTTGAAATACTCGGAATGAAGAAAATACGCAAATTCGATATTTGGCAACATTTTATTCGGCATTTCCGAACCATTCCGTTCATTCTTAAACCCTGCCACACGAATATTTCCGTTTTCACATAAACTGATATGATGAATACAAAAATCAGTATGGTTGCCTGTAAAAACCTTATGCGTAAACGTTTCTTTCACTTCAAGCGTTTCCGCTTCAATGATCTCCCATTTACGGCCCGTGACCTGACAAACAATATGACGATGATCAAGATTCGTAAATCCCCACGCAGTACAAGGACGTTTTTCTTGGATAACCTCACCCGTTTTCATGTCAATCAGCTGCATTGCGTAACCGTGCAATTGCGCTGTGATGGTATGATCACCTACAAATATATCTGTGATGCCGCGCCTGCTCTTGGTTCGCCAAATGCGTTCACCTGTTCGGGCATCAAAGCAAAAGAGCCCGTTATCCCAAGTCTGCGCAAAAACCATTGTCCCATCGGTTGAAACCGCAATTCCAAATTGCCCCATATTGTAACCGTTGATATATTTTGTTTTCCACCGATATGTTTCTCCGGTTCTGTATTGAACAACAATGTCATTGATGCATTCATCCGTATAAGGATCATAAGTACCGGGAAGCATTTGGAGAGATTCAATCGCACCATTGGAATAGCCGTTCAGCCATTCCTGTTCGGAACAGCAGATAGAATAATTTTTATGATGTTGATAGAATATCAGATTTTCTCGCATGATGCCACCGCCTCCCCTCTGCGGTTAATTGTAACATACAAATATGAATTTTTCAATAAAAAAGCTTTTCGCCGAAACGAAAAGCTTTTTTCCATGGGCGGGATAAACGCGTCACGTCCAGATGTATTCAATCTCATCGGGCATAATCTCAATCGTACCGCCCCATAGCTTTTTGCCAACCGTATCCCCAAAATACAGCGTCAGCGCACCGAACGAATCGACGGAATACTTGTTCATGATCAATTCCCTGTTCTCCAAAGGCGCCACGGTATTGTCAAAATCCATCTCTTTTCTTTTGCACTTCAAACGCAGATCCAGATAATCAATGCCGTGATACCGCACCGTCAGTTGATGAAATCCCGCGAACCAAGGTGAATCGGGGGCGGGACCGCAATATTGCTCCAGCCGGTCATACACTAACACAAGCGTGCGATCCTCCAAAGCGACGGTAAAGAAGCAGTCATGCATAGCATCTGCCCGATCAAAGAATTCGTTCTTGTTCCTCATGGAGAATTTTTCTGTCTTCATGCTGCAATCTCCTTCCGCAAAGGCTGCGCAACGATCAAACATCAGTCTTCCTCAAACGCAACGATCCGTTTCAGGCGCCCCTGCAATCTCCGGACTTTTGAATAATTTGTTTTGAATCTCCATTGCTTTTTCCGAGAATGACACGGTATCAATGTAATCCTTGACTCGAATACATATCACCTCTTCCGGAACAACATCAAGTCTTGAAATCCATTGCCACTCGTCTAACTTTTCAAAGGTGTCTGCTTTTAGCTTATAAACATATCCCACGCCGTTGGGATCAAGACTGCCGTATTCAATAAACGTTTTACCATTTTCACAGGAGAAAGCCCTTTTACCCGTCGGGTCGTCTGGATACCAGCGTATTGGTAAGGCAAACGGTATTACTTTCTCTATTGCCTCTGCGGCGTATATAGCCTTCTGCGATTCTTGTGCATTCGCACCGCGTGCTTGCTGTGGGCGAACTACATCAAATAGGTACTGGCTGCCGTGATAAACATATTGCGGTTTTGGCATATTACAAATTCTCCTTCGCCGTGTTGATCGAAGCAATCAACATTCTGCGGATAGATCCGCAATCGTGCAAAACGCTTTTTTCGTTTTCTTCCGAAATGATATTTGCCCTTTGCGCAATCTCGATCCAGTACTCTGTTTCATAACACTCTTTGAGAGATATTTGCAGTTTGGCAATGAAATCTGCTTTGCTGTGAGCATACTTTGCCTCTCTGATGTTTGCACCTATACTTGTGCCGCTGCGTTCAAGTTGATTGGCTAAAGAATAATGTCCTTTGATACCGTCGGTCAAATTCAAAATCTTCACCGCAAATTCGGTTGACAAATCTGCAAGCTTGTTTTCTGCCATTGTTATCACCTCTTTCGTTCATTATACCATAAATTCTCAAAATACTCAATGAAATCGTGCTTCGCACGATGAAATCCGAGCAAGCTCGGATGAAATCTTCAGCCTACGGCTTCAGATGAAATTAAATCCGTCCTCTCTCCCCGCGAAGCGGGATTTCATCGCGAAGCGATTTCATCCACCGCAGGTGGATTTCTTCCGCCAACGGCGGATTTAGTTGAAAAAAGCAGATTGCTTTCGCAATCTGCTTTTTTCTTGGCAGGGGCAGGAGGATTTGAACCCACGACACCCAGTTTTGGAGACTGGTGTTCTACCGACTGAACTATACCCCTATCTACAACACAGGCATTATACCATATCCTGCAGGAAAAAGCAAGAGGATTTTTCAAAAAAACAAAAAAATATTTTCAATCCCCCAAAACTTCTCCCTTCTGCCGATTGACAAGGGCCGTACAATAGATTATAATGGTGGAAAACCCCTATCGCACCTATGCCCCAAACAACCTGCGCAAAAAACAAACGTAAGGAGATCTCCCTCATGAAACTGCTTGCCCTGGGCGATATCGTCGGCACCCGCACCGTGGACTACCTGGAGCGGGAGCTGTGGGCCCTCCGCAGCCGCCTCGGTGCCGACTGCGTGGTGGCCAACGGCGAAAACGCCGATGACATTCACGGTCTTTCCTCCGCGCAGGCCAACCGCCTGCTGGATGCGGGGGTGGATCTGCTCACCACCGGCAACCACGTTTGGGGTAAACGCGACCTCATTCCTCTGCTGGAGGAGGAATCCCGTGTTCTGCGCCCTGCCAATTATCCCCCCACAGCACCCGGCAGCGGCTGGGCCATCGTCCCCGCCGGAAGCTGGCGAATGCTGGCCATCAACGTCATGGGCAATGTCTTCATGGACAGTCTGGCCGACCCATTTGACACGGTAGAGAAGATTCTCGACCGCAATGCGGGCAGCTATGATTTTGCCATGCTGGATATCCACGCCGAAGCTACCGCCGAAAAGCTTGCCCTTGCCCGTGTCTTCGACGGCCGGATTGCCGTGATCTTCGGCACCCACACCCATGTACAGACCGCCGATGAGGGAATTCTGCCCCGGGGCAGCGGCTACATCACCGACCTGGGTATGTGCGGTCCCGCCGACGGCATTCTCGGCACCGACGCGGCCGCCGTCATCCGAAAATTCCGCACCCATATGCCCCAGCGCTTTCTTCCTGCAGACGGCCCCCTTGCTCTGCACGGCGCACTCTTCACCCTGGACAGCAGCTTCCGCGTCACCGCTGTGGATCGGATCAGTCTTCCCTGTGCCAATGCCGGCCAAACTGCAAAAAAATAATCCCAAAATCCCGAAAAATAAAGAAAAAAAGCCTTGACAAAGCAAGGGGTATCTGCTATAATAGTACTACCTCTGCAAGAGGGCTTTTTTTCGTGCGTATTTTGCGCCCGCACGTCCCTTTTCTGAGGGAGGTACACTAAATCGCCGCACACGCGGTAAATTCAATGAATCGGAGGTGCCGACATCCATGGCGAAGAATGAACAGCGCGTCAAGATTACGCTCGTCTGCACAGAGTGCAAGCAGCGCAACTATGACACCAAAAAGAACAAGAAGAACGATCCGGACAGACTTGAGATGAACAAGTACTGCAAGTTCTGCCGCAAGCACACTCTTCACAAAGAGTCGAAGTAAGGGCAGGAGGGTAATCATGGCAGACATCGAAAAGAACACCGAAGTTACCCCCGAAAAGAACGACGCAGCAAAGAAGCCCGAGAAGAAAAAGAAGGATAAGGTGAAGCTCTCTGAGCGCCTGGTCAAGTTTTGGCGCGACTATAAGAGCGAGCTGAAGAAAATCGTTTGGTGCCCCTGGAAGCAGGTTAAGAACAACACCATCGTGGTTGTGATTATCGTTGTGCTCACCAGCGCACTGATCGGTCTGCTTGACTTTGGTTTCTCTCAGGCCATCTCCCTGTTGGGCGGCTTGTTCTGATCGGAATTACGGTTAGATCATGAGTGATATCAATGAAATGAACCTCGGCCCGCGTTGGTATGTGGCGCACACCTATTCGGGATACGAGAATAAGGTCAAGGCAAACCTGGAGAAGATCGTGGAGAACCGTAACCTCTCCCATCTGATCTACGACGTCCGCATTCCCACCGAGCTGGTTGTGGAAAGCGACGGCGATGTTGAGCGTGAGACCGAGGAGAAGATCTTCCCCTCTTACGTGCTCATCAAAATGACCATGACCGATGAAAGCTGGCACGTCGTCCGCAACATCCGCGGCGTCACAGGCTTCGTCGGACCCGGTTCACGTCCCACCCCCCTCACCGAAGAAGAGGTTGAGGCACTGGCTGTGGAGACGCGCACCGTCAACGTCAGCTTCGACGTTGGAAGCAAAGTCAAAATCTGCGCGGGCCTCTTCGAGGGTTACCGCGGAACCGTTCAGGAATTCTCGGACGACAGAAAGGAAGTCACGGTGCTGGTCAAAACCGAGCGCCGCGATATGCCCATCCGTCTGGAAACCAAGGACATTCAGGCCGACAACGAGCTCTGATGTCCGCATTCGTGGGAGGGAGAAAAATTCTTCATTTCTCCCGTATATGGTACCACATTTGGAGGTGTAATATTTCATTATGGCAAAGAAGATTATTGGTTATATCAAGCTGCAGCTTCCTGCAGGCAAGGCTACTCCCCAGCCCCCCGTTGGTCCCGCACTCGGTCAGTACGGCGTTGCAATCCCCAACTTCACCAAGGAATTCAACGAGCGCACCAAGAATGACATCGGTCTGATCATCCCCGTTGTCATCACCGTTTACGCAGACCGTTCCTTCACCTTTATCACCAAGACTCCTCCCGCTCCCGTGCTGATCAAGAAGGCTGCAGGCATCGAGTCCGGTTCGGCTACCCCGAACAAGACCAAGGTTGCAACCATCACCCGTGAGCAGGTTAAGAAGATCGCTGAGACCAAGATGCCCGACCTCAATGCTGCCTCTGTCGAGACCGCTATGAGCATGATCGCCGGCACCGCCCGTTCCATGGGTGTTGTGGTCGAGGACTAAGGAGGTAAAGAACAATGGCTAAAATGGGCAAGAAGTATTCCGACAGCGTAAAGCTGCTTGAAAAGAACAAGATGTATGATCCCGCAGAGGCACTGGCTCTGGTTTGCCAGACCTCTAAGGCAAAGTTCGATGAGACCATCGAGCTGCACGTCCGTCTGGGCGTTGACTCCCGCCACGCTGACCAGCAGGTCCGCGGTGCCGTCGTTCTGCCGAACGGTACCGGTAAGACCGTCCGCACCCTCGTTTTCGCGAAGGGCGACAAGGCTGACGCTGCCAAGGCTGCAGGTGCCGACTACGTTGGTGCTGAGGACATGGTTGCCAAGATTCAGCAGGAGAACTGGTTCGAGTTTGACGTGGTTATCGCAAGCCCCGATATGATGGGCGTGATCGGCCGTCTGGGTAAGGTTCTCGGTCCTAAGGGCCTGATGCCTAACCCCAAGGCAGGCACCGTTACCCCCGATGTTGCTCGCGCTGTTACCGAGGCTAAGGCCGGTAAGATCGAGTACCGTCTGGACAAGACCAACATCATCCACTGCCCCATCGGCAAGGCTTCCTTCGGCGCTGAGAAGCTCCAGGAGAACTTTGAGACTCTGATGGGCGCAATCATCAAGGCTCGTCCCGCAGCTGCAAAGGGTCAGTACATTAAGTCCTGCGTCCTTGCATCTACCATGGGCCCCGGCATCAAGATCAACCAGGCTAAGCTTGGCTAATTTTGACCGGTATAAAAGAGGAAGAGACGGTTCCCGTCTCTTCCTCTTTTTTGGCCAAAATTCAAGTCTCCGTTGAGTCCGATTCCTGTTCGCGTCGCTGTACATAAGGGAAATTCTCTGTTATACTGTATTCGGCGGAAGCAAATCAACAAATTGTCCAAAGGAGAAATATCATGCACGAAACTATGGGAAAAATCATTCGCGGGCTGCGCAAAGAGCGAAACCTCACCCAGGAAGAGCTGGCGGAACAGCTAAATGTCACCTGCCAGGCCGTCAGCCGCTGGGAAACCGAAGCCAGCCTTCCGGATATCGCACAGATCGTCCCCCTGGCCCATGTGTTCGGCATATCCACCGACGTTCTGTTTGGCATTGCAGGGGATGCAGACGACGAACAAACAGAGGCCTTCCTTCGGGAATACCATCAAAAACGGTGCAGCAAGCCCGAAGGAATAAGCGACCTCGCCCATTGCCGGGCATGCTGTGCAGATGTGCAAAAAATACTGGCTGTATATCCCAACAACTACAAGCTGCTCGCTTGCTCACTGGGGAGCATCGTGAGTCTGCTTTGGGCAAATCACCGGGAAACAATACAAGGAGAAGAAACGGGCAGAGGCGATGAAATGCACGCCATGATGCAGGAGGGCATCCGTCAAGCCAATGTAATTTTGCACCATTGCAGCGATATGGAATATCTCGACCTGGCACATCGCAGATTGGTCAGCATTTATCGGATGGCAGGAGACCTGGCCAAAGCTGAAGAACATGCCAAACAGGTGGTTGATCAAAGCGGATTTCAGCTTGCCGTAGTCTATGAGGCCATGGGCCGCACCGAGGATGCAAAAGTGCAGTACATCAACGCTCTGTACACCAAACTGATCCAGATTGAGCCCATTTTACCCGCGCTGGGATATTTATATGAGAAGCAAGGCAAGTGGGAAGAAGCCTATACCTGTTACCGTCTCCGCATTGATCTGTTCGAAAGGATCCTCCAGAGCAAAAACGCCGATGAACCATATCACCCCAACCTATCCCTCAATCTGTCCTATGATCGGTGCGCCTCGATCTGCATAAAGCTGGGCCGCACCGAAGAGGCCATGGATTGGCTGGAAAAACTAGTCTGCTTTGGACAGCGTTCCGCCGAGAAACATCATCACAAAACCAGTCAGCTGCCGTATTTTTATGGCATCGATTTCTCAGCCCACCTCACATCGGTTCCCCCGGCAAAACAGATCACCAACTCTCTCCAATGGAGCGTTTTCGATCCTCTGCGGGGAAGCAAGCGTTTCCAGGTCATCCTCGCAAAAGCGAACTTGCTTTAAGCAAACATCCGCTTGGCACAGCCAAGCGGATATTTGCCCCTTTTTGACTGTCTTCCCCCACTCAATACCCCTGCTTCCCCTTCCACGCGCGCCAGAGCAGCTTGCGCAGAAACTCGGCAGGGATCACCGTTGCCGCCGCCACCAGCGGAACTGTCAGTTCCTCTATTGTCAACGGGGCGGTGCGCAGTACGCTTCCGCCGAGATAGACGAAGAGAATCTGCATCACCGCCACCGCCAGCATAATGCCCATAAATGCAGGATTCTTTCCAAGCCCCGCAAAGAGATTCAGCCGATCGGTGCGGGCATTGAAGCAGTTGAACACCCCCGCAAAAATAAACAGGGCAAAAAAGGCCGTCAGCAGGTAAATGTCATCCTCCGCCTCCCGAAAACGTGTCACCACCCCCGGCAGCTTCAGAAAGGCAAGGCACATCCCCACCGTGAAGGCCCCCAGCAGGGCAATCTGATTGACCATATACCCACACAGGATGGGCTCATCCCGCCGCTTGGGTGGCTCCCGCATCTGCCGCGGATCGGCGGCCTCCCCCGCAAAAGCAAGCCCTCCCGGGTATCCATGATCAGATTGATCCACAGCATCTGCACCACCGTCACCGGGGCATCAATGCCGAGGAAGGGACAGATCATGGACACCCCCACCGCGCTGAAATTCATGGTCAGCTGGAGCACAATGAACTTACGGATGCTCTTGAATATGTTTCGACCGTAAAGCACCGCCCGGGCCACCGAGGCAAGATTGTCATCCAAAATGATGATGTCCCCCGCCTCACGGGCCACCTGCGTGCCGCTTCCCTGGGCAAAGCCCACATCCGCCAGCCGAAGGGCGGGAGCATCGTTGATGCCGTCCCCCGTCATGCCCACCACCAGATCCTGCTCCTGAGCCACCCGCACCAGGCGGCTCTTGTGGCCCGGCATGGCGCGGGCCACCACCGCCAGCCGCGGCAGAATCGCCGCCACCGCTTCATCGGACATTCTCTCCAGCGCCGCCCCGGTGAGCACCTCACGCCGCTCGCCCGTGATGATCCCACAGGCCCGGGCAATGGCCTCCCCCGTTTCGGGGCTGTCCCCGGTGATCATCACCACACCGATTCCCGCACCCTGCAGATCCTGTACCGCCCGCCGTGCCTCGGGACGAAGGCGATCGCGAAGCACCAGTACGCCGTGGAGAGTCAAGGGCGGGATCTCACCCCTGCGCAGAGCAGCGATGCAGTCCCCCTTCGCTTCACCCAAAAGAAGAAGGCGCCCGCCCCCGGCAGCGGCCTCGCGAAGTGCCGCACCGAAACCGGAGACCAAAAAAGGCACCGCTTGCCCATCCCGATTCAGCGCCCTCTGCACATAGGGCAAAAGCAGATCGGGCGCACCTTTGATCAAGGTGCAAAGCTCCCCTCCCCGGCGCACCGTAGCGGCGGAGAACTTGCGGCGACTGTCAAAGGGCAGTTTCTCCCCGATGGGGAGAAGCGCCTGCCTGCGCCGTCCCACAAACAGCCCCAGGGTGCGGTCGGTGGCGTTGCCCCCAAGCAGCTCCCGCGCCCCCCAGGCCGCATCACAGTTGCAGGCCGCATGGAGGGAAACCGCCTCCCCCACCGCCCCGCGGGGCAGACTTCGGCTCTCCCCCTCCGCTGTCAGCAGCGCAGTCACCCGCATCTTGCCCTCGGTCAGGGTACCTGTTTTGTCGGTAAAGAGCAGGTTCATGCTCCCCGCCGCCTCAATGCCCATGGGTTTGCGCACCAGCACCTGCCCCCGAAGCATCCGCCGGATGTTGGCGGACAGAACCACTGCGATCATCATGGGCAGTCCCTCGGGCACCGCCATGACAATCACCGTCAGCGCCAGGGTAAGGGCATGGAGCAGGTGATAGCCAAGATAGGGCAGATCGGCCAGCTTCATACGGATCACCGTCCATTGGAACCCGCTGTCCATGAGAAAGGTGTTGCAGAGATAGGCCAACGCCACCAGGGCCGCAGCAGCATACCCGATTCGGCTGATGGTGGCGGCCAGGCGGGTCAGCCTCAGCTTAAGGGGCGAGGTGCGGGTGTCCCCCTGTACCTCCCGGGAGATGCCACCCAGCACGGTGGAGTCCCCCACCGCTGTCACGGCAAATTCGGCCTCTCCCGTCAGCACCACCGTCCCCGAGAACAGCATGGTCCCATCCGCAGGGGAGCCGTCCCCGGCGCGTCCCGGCCGCTTCTCCACTTCCCTGCTCTCCCCCGTCATGGCCGACTGATCCACGCCAAGTCTCCCCCGCAGGATCCGTCCGTCGGCAGGGACGCCCTCCCCCGCACCGATGCACACCGTATCCCCCACCACCAGCTCAGCGGCGGGAAGCTCCACCAGCCCCTCGGCCCGCAGGACGCGGCACCGACGGTTTGCCTCCTCAGCGTTGAGCCGGGCAAAGGCCGCCTCGCTGCTGTATTCCGACAGGGTGGAGATCAACGTCGCGAGGAAGACCGATATCGCCACCCCCACTGTTTCCACCCAATCCCCCCCGAGCAACAAAAAAAGCAGATTTACCCCCAGGGCACAGAGCAGAATACGGATCACGGGGTCCCCCAGATTACCCACGAACTGCCGCCAAAAGCCCCGGCGTTTTTTCTGTGTCAGCCTGTTCTCCCCATGCGCCGCCCGGGCCGCCTCGACCTGCTCCCTTGTCAGTCCCTGCATTTTTGCACCGCCTTCCCATTTGGTATGGCAATATATGCGCCGCAGAACAAAAAAATGCCCCCACAGCCCATATGGACTGTGGGGGCAGGTGCTTATTCTACGGTCACCGACTTCGCCAGATTTCTGGGCTTGTCGACGTCGCAGCCCATCACCCGCGCCGTGTGGTAAGCAATCATATGCTCGGTCAGCACGCCGCAAATGGGGGCAAGCATGGGATCGGACTCAGGGAGAACGATGCAGGCATCGGAGCAAGGCTCAACCTCCGCACGGGTAGCCTCGGTGCAGATCAGCAGCACATAGCCGCCTCTTGCCCGAACCTCGCGCATATTGGAGGCCATCTTGGAGGCCGTGTTCACATCGGTGGACAGGGCAACCACCGGAACGCCGTCGGTAATCAGCGAGATGGTGCCGTGCTTCAACTCACCGGCAGCATAGGCCTCGCTGTGGATGTAGCTGATCTCCTTCAGCTTCAGCGCGCCCTCAACGCTGCCGTCGTAGTCGGCACCGCGGCCGATGTAGAAGACGTGCTCTGCCGAGGACAGGCGCTTGGCCTGCTCGATCATCTGCTCCTCAAGGGCAATGGTCTCCTCCAGAGCGGCAGGCAGACGGTCGGCAAGCGCCGCCGTCATCTCTTTTGCCTTCTCGTCGGTGATCAGACCACGCTGGTGGGCAATGGCCACAGCGATCAGCGCCATCATGGAAGCCTGGGTTGCATAAGCCTTGGTGCTGGCCACCGCGATCTCGGGGCCGGCATGGGTGGCAAGCACCGCATCCGCTTCCCGAGCCACCGAGGAACCAATGACATTGACAATGGCAGCGGTAGGAATGCCGTTGGCCCGCGCCAGGCGGAGGGCAGCCAGGGTATCGGCCGTCTCGCCCGACTGGGAGAGCAGGAGAATGGGCTCATCGGGGGAGAGGATGGGGTTGCGGTAACGGAACTCGGAGGCAATCTCCACCGTCACCGGCATCCGTGCCAGCCGCTCGATAAATGCGCGGCCCATCAAACCTGCGTGCATGGCCGTGCCGCAGGCAACAATACGCATACTGCGCATTTTGCCCAGGCCGTCCATCAGAGGAAGGCCGAAGGAAGGCAGGCCGTCACGGATCAGGGGAGTCAGGGTGCGGCGAACACCCTCGGGGCCCTCGCCCAGCTCCTTGCGCATGAAGTGATCGTAACCGCCCTTCTCTGCCTGCTCCACGTTCCAGTTAACGGTGCAGACGGGATGGGTCAGCTCGCCCGCCTCGCCGAAGAAGCGCACCGAGGGAGCCTCGCCCTCTGCATCCAGCACCACGATCTCGTTCTCGTCGGGACGGTAGTAATCCTTGGTGTGGGGCAGAAGCGCGGGAATGTCGGAGGCAAGGAATGCCCCCTCAGCCGTTGCCGCAACGATCAGGGGATTGTCGCGGCGAATGGCGTAGATCTGCTTGGGGCGGTCAGCGAAGACCACCGCCAGGGCATAAGCGCCCTCCAGGCGCTTGACTGCGGCACGAATTGCCGCAATGGGATCAGGAGTCTCGGCGTAAATGCTGTCAATGAGCTTGGCAGCCGCCTCGGTATCGGTCTCGGAGTTGAACACATACCCCTTCTCCTCCAGCTCACGGCGCAGGGCACGGTCATTCTCGATGATGCCATTGTGTACCAGCGCCAGGCGCTCGGTGGCATGGGGATGGGCGTTGGCATCGGTGGGAGCGCCGTGGGTAGCCCAGCGGGTGTGGGCAATGCCGCAGGGCGCCTGCAGATCTGCACCAGCCTCACCTGCTGCCAGTGCCTCTTCCAGCACCGAAATGCGTCCTGCACGCTTCACCGTGGTCAGGGTCTTGCCGGAAAGTGCAACACCGGCCGAGTCATAGCCGCGGTACTCCAATGCCCGCAGGCCGTCGATCAGAATGGGACAAACAGGCTTTGTCCCGGTATATCCAATAATTCCACACATAGTAATCAGTATCCTTTTGCCAAGAGTACAGATACTGCCTACAGGCAGTATCTGCCTGTATAATTTGCTTCCCGTCATGCGGGAAGGTCCCCTTTGCACTGTCCTTTGTTTTACGGTCACCCGTATATTTGTGACAGCCTTCGGCAGGTGGTTCTGCCGGGGAGATATCCGCCGAAAATTCGATTCATCTCCCACCTCGTCAACTGCACCCTGCGATGCAGTTCTGGCGCTTAATTAACTTCCGAGCCGCGCAAGAATAACCTCTGCGACTTCGTTTGCAATGCGGCCGATCTCTTCCTCGTCCTCACCTTCCACCATAACACGGAGATAGGGCTCAGTGCCGGAAGGACGAACCACAACGCGTCCCCGCTCACCCAGAGCAGACTTGGCTCGCTCAATGGCTTCGCGTACCTGGGCGTCGGTATGGAAGTGCAGCTTGCCTTCGGGAGTCACGGTGAGGTTGAGCATCACCTGCGGGTATTTGGTCATGATAGATGCCAGTTCAGAGAGAGGCTTGCCGCAGCGGCGCATGAGAGAAAGCAGCTGTGCAGCCGTCAGCTGGCCGTCACCGGTGGTAGCAAAGTCGCGGAAAATAATGTGTCCCGACTGCTCGCCGCCGAAGGTTGCATCCTCCAGAATCATTTCCTCCAGCACGAAGCGGTCACCTACACGGGTCGCTAAGAAGCGCATCCCGTTGTCCGCGCAGAAACGCTGGAAGCCGAGGTTGGTCATCACCGTGCCCACCACCGTCCTGCGGGAGAGTCGTCCGCGCTCGTTGAGGTCGGCCGCACAGATGGCCATGATCTGGTCACCGTCGATGAAGTTGCCCTTCTCGTCCACTGCCAGGCAGCGGTCAGCATCGCCGTCAAAGGCAATTCCCGCATCCAGGCCGTGTTCTCTGACGTAGTCTGCCAGCTTATCCATGTGGGTGGAGCCGCAGCCGTCGTTGATGTTGGTGCCGTTGGGGCTGTCGAAGAGGATGTCCACCTCCGCACCCAAGCCCTCAAAAATCTGCTTTGCCGTCACACTGGATGCGCCGTTGGCACAGTCAATGGCCACGTGCAAACCGTCCAGCGAATACAGCACCGAGCTGCGCACGTGCACCGCGTAATCGCTTGCCGCATTTGCCGCACGGGTGATCTTACCCACGCCGCTGTCCACAGGGGTCGGCCACTCCGCATCACGCTCCAGTACCAGCGTCTCGATCTGCTCCTCCAGGGCATCGGGCAGCTTGTAGCCGTCGCCGCTGAAGATCTTGATTCCGTTGTACGCCGCAGGGTTGTGAGATGCCGAGATCATGATTCCCGCATCTGCCTTGTACTTACCAACCAGATAAGCCACAGCAGGGGTGGGGATCACGCCCAGGTCAATGACATCCGCGCCCACCGAGCAGAGGCCCGCCATCACGGCACAGCCCAGCATATCGGAGGAGATACGGGTATCACTGCCCACTGCCACAATCGGACGCCGTCTGCATCCGTCTGCGAAGACCATTGCTGCCGCACGGCCGATGGCCATGGCGCGCTCGCAGGTCAGCTCAGTGTTGGCAATGCCGCGCACACCGTCTGTTCCGAATAATCTTCCCAATCTGTTCACTCCTTTTGTTTTGATCAGTTTTCTTGCTGTTTCCGCTGAACCACACAGTCTGCGGTTTTGACAATGCTGTCAGCCGGGATCACGCCGCGCACACTCACCAGCGGATAGACCTGTGCACGCCGTCCGATGACACTGCCCGGATTCAGTACCGCACCGCAGCCGATTTCAGCGAGATCACCCACCATGGCACCCAGCTTGCGCCGGCCCGTGGCAATGGGTTCTTCTCCCTTCACCGTCACGTTTGTGCGGTCCCCCTTGACATTGGATGTCACCGCTCCCGCCCCGAGATGGGCACGGTAGCCAAGAACAGAGTCGCCCACATAGTTGAAGTGGGGCACCTGCACGCCATCGAACAGAATACAGTTCTTCAGCTCCGAAGAATTGCCCACCACAGCGCCCCGTCCCACAATGGCCGAGCCGCGAATGTAGGCACAGTGCCGCACCTCTGCGTCCTCATCAATGATGCAGGGCGCGCCGATGTAAGCCGTAGGTGCCACCTTGGCCGAGCGGGCGATCCAAACGCCTTCGGACACCTGAGCGAACCGATCCTCGGGCAGCTTCGCGCCCAGCGTCAGAATAAACGCCTTCAGCTCATCCAGCACCTCCCAGGGATAGGTCTTCCCCGTAAACAGTTCACCGGCACAGGTTCGGGTCAGGTCAAGCAGATCAGATACCGTCACATTTCGCATGGATTTTTCACCTCCTTTCAACAAAAATCTATCGTATAGTATATCATATTTTTGGGAAAAAGGCAAGGGCTTTCGCCCCGTCGCAAAAATGTTACATTTTGGCGGCTACCATCAGCATATGCCCCCGCACCCTGTAAGTGAGAAATCCAAACAAAAGAGGGGGCAATGCCTCAGCATTGCCCCTCTGCCTCACACGGAGAAATCATATTATTTGACGTTGAACAAGGTGCTGTTCCCCAGAATCTGGGTATTGTACAGCAAAAGCACATCATCGCCCTCGCCGATCTCCACAAACTGCGGGACCAGCTCGGCATAGATATAGCGCAGGTCAACCAGCACGATCTCGGCGTATTCTCCCGCAGCGGCCATCAGCGGTGCAATGGCGCTGCCGAAGGAGTCGCGGAAGATGATCAGCCGACGGTCGGAGGAGGCATTGGGGTTGGTAATCTTCCCCAAGGACACAGGCCCCTCAAGGAAAACGCTGTAGGGGTCAATCCCTGTGAAATGCGCTTCGTTGTAGATGGGCTTTTCCTCAAAGACCATGGTCTTGTCATTGAGCACCTCGTAGGTGCATCCCTCCAGCACAGGGGAGGTGAGATAGGTCAGGGTATCAGGCGCCAGGGAAAGGGCCGACTGCCCGTAATATACCCCCCAGAAGGGATCAAGCGCGGTGGCCGTCATGGCCGACAGATCGGGCGCCGCAGCCCCCAGCCCGCCGCACAGGGCATTCACCGCAGCCCGCAGACGGGACTGATCCCAGTGCAGGTCAGTGCGGTAATAGTCCTCTACCGTAAGGGCCGAAAACAGGTCGATCTCGGTATAGCCGTCCATGTGCTCCCGCAGAAGCTGCATGAACTTGTCATAGTCGTAGGCGGGATAGCCGTTTGCCTCCGCCAGGAAATAGTTCTTGTCGGGGATCACGCTGTAATAGAGATTGCAGCCGGTCAGGTACTTGTCCCGCAGAATGCCGAACTTCTCCCCCGCCTGCTGCAGGGACTTCTCGGGCAGGGATGCGCTGTATTCCGACGCACTGCCGTCCACCACATAGATCTCGTGGTTGTCCTTCTGCTGCAGAACATTGAACAGGAAGTTAGCCTTCAGCCGGCGGAAATCGTCACGGCCGATAAAGTGATCCGAGAGATAGTCCTCAAGTCCGTTCATGAACTTGGCCGTTTTCACGGTCTGCCAGGTAAACTGGGGAAATTCCGCCAGCTTGCGCCGTTCACTGGTGGAAACGGTGCCGGCATCGTAGAAGAGGTTAGCCACAGCAAAGCCGCCGATCAGCAGAACAAAAATGCCAACCGTCAGCCAGTCGCGAAGTTTTTTCATCATCAGCCGCACCTCCTCAGAAACGGAAATAAATAAAGGGGTTGTAGGATCCGTCGATCAGATATGCGCTGATGAGGACCAGCAGGACAGCCAGGGCCGCCGGCTCAAGGAAAGCAGTGACGTTCAGTCCCCACTTCTGTTCCCGCAGGCGGGTCCATACCAGCTTGGGCAACGGCGTAGCACCGATGATAGCCACCACCAAAACCACGCTGTAACTGCGCAGGTAATAGAGTGCGGTGTCGGTGACCAGAGGAAGCCCCACACCGAAGAGATTGCCCATGCGGGAAACGGCCACCGTCAGGCTCTCCGCATCGAAGAGCACAAAGCCCAGCAGCACCAGCACGGTGGACCAAAGCCAGGACAGAGGCGCGGGAATCTTCGCCAGCCACTTGCCCAGCAGAAGCTTCTCCAGGATCAGCCAAATGCCGAACCAAACACCCCACAGAATGAAGGTCCAGCCTGCACCGTGCCAGAAGCCGGTGAGCATCCAAACCACGCTGAGGTTGAATACCCAGCGCAGGGGAGAAACCCGGTTTCCGCCCAACGGAATATAGACATAGTCGCGGAACCAGGTGCCCAGGGACATATGCCAGCGCCGCCAGAATTCGGTGATGGAGCGGGAAATGTAGGGATAGTTGAAGTTCTCCAGGAAATGGAAGCCGAAAATGCGTCCCAGACCGATGGCCATATCCGAATAGCCCGAGAAGTCGAAGTAAATGTGCAGCGCATAGGAGATCAGATAGAGCCAGGTAAAGAGCACGCTGGACTCATCGGTCTCGCGGTAGATCTTGCACACCTCACCCAGCACATTGGCCAGCATCACCTTCTTGCCCAGGCCCACCACAAAGCGCGCCATCCCGTAGGCCACATCCTCGCGGGTAATGTTGCGATGATTCAGCTCCTCGGCCACCGTCACATAACGGACGATGGGACCGGCGATCAGCTGGGGGAAAAGCGCCACATAGGTGGCAAAGGTAAAGGGATTTTTCTGCACCGGTGCATCCCCACGCCGCACGTCAACCGTGTAGGAAAGGATCTGGAAGGTGTAGAAGCTGATCCCCACCGGAAGAGCCAGTCTCAACAGCGCAAACTTGGTCCCCGCCAGGGCATTGACAGTGGAGAGGAAAAAGTCGCTGTATTTGAACAGGATCAGGGAAGAAAGGCAAACGCAAACCGAAGCCGCCGTCAGCAGATTGGCCAAACGGGGCCGCTCACGGTAGCGGTCGATCAAAAGACCGAACACATAGCCCACCGCGATGGATGCGATCATCAGAATAAGATACACCGGCTCGCCCCAAGCGTAGAACAGAAGGCTCGCGGCAAGCAGAACGCCGTTCCGCCATCCCTTGGGCACGATGAAATAAAGTGCCAGCAGGATGGGCAGAAAGGCGTACAGAAATGTGATACTGGAAAACAGCATATCGGCAGTCGGCGATAATTACTCGGCCGTGGGCATGTCGTCCATGATGCCATCGTCCATACCGCCGGTAGCACCCTCAACATCCAGGCGCTCGCCAACGTTGTCCTGTGCCAGAGCCTTGAAGCCGTTCAGCAGGGCCTCGCCGTACTCCACGCCGGAAGCGACAAAGAAGACATATTTGCCGGAATCGATGACGTAGCACATCTCGGGAATGACGCAAACCCAACGACGGATGTCAAACTGGGTGTGCAGTTTTTCCTTCACAGCCTTAGCGGTCTCGAAGTCCTTGCACTCCAGCAGAGCAACCATGTGTGCCTGAGCGCTCATCATCGCCATGGAGATGGCACCGTTGGCAACATTTGCGGTGTAGTCGTCAGCGGACAGACCAAGCAGCCACTCCACGTTGTCAGCAGACAGCTCGGCATTCTCGCACATGATCTCGATCTTGGCATCGGTCACGAGACCGCCCAGCAGATCCATGGGAGCACCTTCAATGGTGTTGACAGGCTCAGCAGGGGTCTTTGCACAAGCGGTGAACAGCATCAGAAGTGCCATCAGGGCAGCAAGCAAAGCAGTAAATTTCTTCATGGGAAAATCCTCCGTTTTTTGTTTGTTTTTTTATTTGTCAACCGTCGGACACGCGGCCCGCGGTTAAGCACGAGATAAATAGACGCAGGTGTCACGAAAAAGTTCCGCGCTTTTTTGCACTTTACAGTTTGTTTACAATTTCACAGAGATATCCGTAGATTTCCCTGCCCGAGGGGAGTCTATACCCTTACAGATTCAACCCGCGGTAGCAGGCCATGAGATCGATCAGCTCCTGCATGGGGGGCGTGACCCACTTGCTGCGGTGGTAGAGCATCTGCGCCCGCAGGGTCATCTCGGGGCAGTTTACCGCAATCTCTCTCAGCGTCCCCGCCCGCAGCTCTTCCCGTACCGCATATTCGGGCATCAGCGCAATCACATCTCCCTCCTCCAAGAGGTACTTCACCGTAGGCAAGTGATTGCTGCTCACCGTTACATTGACCCGGCACCCCGCTTCCTCCGCCACCCGTTCAAACAGATCGCGGAAGCCGCTGCCCCGGCAGGGCAGAACCAGGGGAAGAGCGCAAAGGGCCTCCAGGGACAGGGGTGTCCCCGACGCGGCAGACTCAGCCGGGCCGGTAACAAAGATCGCCTTGTCCCGCCGCTCCCAGGCGTGAATGAAATCATCCCCTTCGATCCGACGGTCCAGGATCAGTGCCATGTCCAGCTCTCCCGCCTTCAGTGCGGCAAGCTGTGCCTCGGGACGGCGGATATGCATCTCGATCTCCACCCCGGGAAAACGGGTGTAGTAGAGCTTGAGCATCTGATTAAAGGTGGGGGTCAAAAACTCCTCCACCGTGCCCACCCGGAGCAGACCGCTGGCCTCTCTGTCCTTCTGCGCAATGGCCTTGGCCTTCTGGGTTGCCCGAGCGATCTCGTTGGCACAGCCCAAAAACTCATATCCCTTTTCGGTCAGGTTGATGTGGCGTCCCACACGGTCAAACAGCTTAACGCCCAGCTCCTGCTCCAGTTGCTGGATCTGCACCGTCACGGTGGACTGATTATATCCCAGCTGAGCGGCAGCGCGGGTAAAGCTGCCCGTCTCGGCAATTTTGAGAAAGGTCATAATATTGCGTAATTCCATAGATACACCTCAAAGGATGAAAAATATTCATACATCATTATACTCCACTCTGCCGCAAAAATCAAGCATTTCCCGTAAAAATACGGATATTTCCTCCCACTCTTGCTTTTTCGACAGAATTATAGTACAATATACCCGTCCGAACCGCAGTTCGGGCAGAAAGGCGGCTTCACATGAAGATCAAAACCAAGCGGCTCTCCTATGCAGAGGTCATGGCTCTGCCCCGACCTGCCCACCGCAAGCCCATACATCCCAGCCTGCTCCTGGCCTCCCTGATCCGTCTTCTCTCCATCCCGGAGCTGATGCAGACGAAATTCCGTTATACCGAAGAACGGATGGATGCCGTAGGGAAATCCCCCTGCCTCATCCTGATGAACCACTCCAGCTTCATTGACCTGAAAATCGCCTTCCGCATTTTCTATCCCCGTCCCCTGAGCATTGTCTGCACCTCAGACGGCTTTGTGGGCAAGCCTAACCTCATGCATTTTCTCGGCTGCATCCCCACCCAGAAATTCGTCACCGATATTTCTCTGCTGAAGGATATGCGCCATGCCCTCTTCTGCCGGAAATCCAACATCCTGCTCTTCCCCGAGGCCAGCTACAGCTTCAACGGCTGTGCCACCCCCCTGCCCCAGAAGTTCGGCCTCCTGCTCAAACAGCTGAAGGTGCCGGTGGTCACCATCCGCACCGAGGGTGCCTTCTCCCATGATCCCCTCTACAACAACCTGCAGAAGCGCAAGGTTCCGGTGAGCGCCCATGTACAGTGCCTGCTCACCCCCGAGGAAATCGCAGAGCGATCGGTGGACGAGCTGGATGCAATGCTGAAGGAGGTCTTCACCTTTGACCATTTCGCCTGGCAGCGGGAGAAGGGCATCGAGATCAACGAAAAATTCCGTGCCGACGGCCTCAACCGCATCCTCTACCAATGTGCCTCCTGCGGCACCGAGGGAGAGATGGAGGGCAGCGGCATCCACCTCACCTGCCGGCATTGCGGTAAGGTCCATGAGCTCACTCCCCTGGGCCGGCTCAAGGCCGAGGATGGGGAGGAAACCTTTACCCACATCCCCGACTGGTACGCCTGGCAGCGGGAGCAGATTGCCGCCGCCGTGGCCGAGGACCGCTACATCCTTGACACCGAGGTGGAGATCGGCATGATGGTGAATTACCGCGCCATCTATATGGTGGGGGAAGGCAGACTGATCCACAACCGGGAGGGCTTCACCCTCACGGGCTGCGACGGCCAGCTGGAATACCATCACGGCCCTCTCGCCGCCCACAGCGTCTACTCCGACTACTTCTGGTATGAGCTTGGGGACGTGATCTGCATCGGCAACAAAGACTGCCTCTACTACTGCTTCCCCAAGCAGAAGGACGTGGTGGCCCGCACCCGCATCGCCGCCGAGGAGATCTACGCCTATCACCGGGCAAAGCACCGCAGAAAGAAGACTCCCGCGGAAGAACCCGCGCCCACCACATAAACAGAAGCCCCGACAGATGATACCATCTGCCGGGGCTTCTTTTGTTTGGTAAATAGGAACCAAACTGTTAATTCCTGTTCACTTTTTCCTCTCACCAGTTTTCAACATCGGTGTAAAAATCGACAATTCTGATCCAAAAGCTGTCGGAATCCGAAGTCCAAATATAAACAATCACGCCAATCACCAAAACAAGAATCGGAAGAATTTGTTTTATGTCCTTACTTCGACAACTTCCTGCAATGGAACATAAGGCAGATCCCAACGCCGCAATGACAAGCGAAGCAAAAAGAAACGGCACAAACATACCTAAAACCAGCTCCGCACCAAGATTGTATGTATTCGCCCAATCCCCACAAAATTCCAATAACGGCTCCAAGAGGAAAAACGCAGCGACAATAATCATGTTGATAACGAATCGTTTTTTCATTCCGTTTAATTTCCCCGGTCAAATTTTTGGTCATTTACCAAGCAAAAACACGCTCCGGCAAATGCTGTCATCTGCCGGAGCATGTTGGTTTGATCCATAGAGCATTCAGGTCCCGCTTACAGCTTCAAGGTCATCACATACTCGCCTTCCAGGATCTCGCCGGTCTCCGCAAAGCCGAGAGAGCGGTACATCTTTTTGCCTGCCTCGTTCTCCTCATGGTAGGAGGTAATGCAGTATTCAGCTTTCCCGCAGGGCCAGGTCTTGATGAAATCCAGGGCGAGTCGGGCGGCCTCTCTGCCGTACCCGTGCTTCTGATACTTCTGATCGATCATCAGACGCCAGATGAGATAGTTGTTTTCGGTGACATCAAGCGCTTCATACAGCGCGGCAAGATTGTACCCCACCATCACAAAGCCAACCGGCTTATCGTCATCGAACACGCCGAAGGGGAATGCGGCGCATTCGGTTCCGAGGGTGGTGTACGCCTCAATGATGCTATCGCTGTTAGGCGCAACATACTTCTTCTGCGACTCCGCCACATTGAGCTCCAGGATGTCCCATACGTTTTCCGCGTCAATTTTTTCCAAACGAATCATGCTCTATCTCTCCATATATACCATTTTTCATTTCATCGCCCGCTCAAGACAGGCGGCGAAGGCCTCCAGCCCTACCCGATCCTCCTCGGTGAAGCGGCCGCGCAGAGGGCTGTCAATGTCCAGCACCCCCACCACGCGCCCGTCCCGCCGCAGGGGGATCACGATCTCGGCGGCCGAGGCATCGTCACAGGCAATGTGCCCCGGGAAGGCGTGTACATCCGGCACCACCAGGGTGCAGTCCCGGGCCGCGGCGGTGCCGCACACCCCGCGCCCCATGGGAATCTCGATGCAGGCCGGCTTGCCCTGGAAGGGGCCCAGTACCAGCACCTCCCCCTCCAGCAGATAGAATCCTGCCCAGTTGATGTTCTTAAGCGACTGCCACAGCAGGGCCGCGGCGTTGGCCAGATTGGCCACAGGATGGGGAACGCCTTCGGTCAGAGCCGAAAGCTGTTCGATCAGCGCACCGTAGTCAATCATTCTTTCGGCTCGGGCTTCTCGTAGCTGGGCGGATAGCAGGTCAGGGGCAATCCGGCCGCGTTGAGGCGTTTCAGATGATCGTAGAACTCCTCATCGGGCTTCTTCGGGAAATCAAAGGAAGTGATGGGCACCAGCTGGCCCCCCTCCACATCGGGGAAGGTGGTCTCGTGGTCGTTGCGCCATGCATCACGCTGGGCGGGATCCCGCAGATTGGGAATCTCCTGGGGTGCATTGCCATTGAGGATGGAGCGGTGTGCCAGCAGACCGCACATACCCATCTCCACCGCCTGGTACACATCAATGCTCCAGGCCTCGGCTTCCTTGTTGCCGAGAATCCGCTCAAAGAAGAAATACAGCGCATAGTAGTCACTGCCGCCGTGGGCAGTACCCTGTACCGTGTCGCTGGAGAGATCGGTCTCGATGAAGGGCTCGGATACATACTTTTCCCACTCACCGCTGCAATAAGCATCACCCTCGCGGTAGAAGCTGATGTTGGAGCGGTCCTCAAAGCGGGAGTTCTCGATCATGCCCTTCTCGCCGTAGAACATATAGTTGTAGTTGTTCGCGCCCTGACGACGGAGCCAGCCGTGGAGACTGCGGCAGACTGCGCCGCTCTCCAGAGTGATCATCTCAATGGCACCGTTGCCGCGGAAACAGGGCAGCTCACCGCCGCGGCCGTCGTTGGGCAGCTCAAAACCCACAACCCGCACGGGGCGCTCGCCGATGGCGGCCAGCATGGGCCCTACGCTGTGGGTGCAGTAGAATGCGCTGGGGGACTGCAGACGCCAGTGATCACGGCGGCCGCGGGAAATGGAGGGCAGATTCTTGGTGCAGTCATGCACATACTCGCCCTCGGCATAGGTGATCTTGCCCAGCTCACCCGCACGGATGCGCCGCCACATCTCAAAGGAGTTAGCCATGTAGCAGTAGTTTTCGGCGTAGGCGTAAACCATTCCCGTCCGTTCCACCGCCTCGATCAGCGCAACCCCCTGGCCGATGGTGGCCATGGGCAGCACCTCGGACAGCACATGGAGCCCCGCCTCCATGCAGCGAATGGCATAGGTTGCGTGCTCATGGGCGTAGTTCGCCAGGATAACCGCATCCATGTCATGCTTCAAAAACTCTTCAAAATCCGTATAGAAGGCGGGCATATTGCCATTGTATTCTTCTGCCGCAGCCTTCACCTTTTCGGTCATAGCAGGGGATGCCTCGCAAACCGCAACCAGTTCAGCCCGGGGGTGATTCCAAAGGGTACGCACCAGGCTTCTGCCCCGTCCGCCGCCGAATACACCGATCTTCAATTTCTTTTCCATTATGCTGTCGTCCTCCTGTGGGATTATGGTTAATTCCATTATACCGCAGGCGGCAAAATTTCGCAATTCACATTTTTCACAAAAATGTCCCTCCTTCTTTGGGTATTTCGCCTACCCCAATTTTCGCAAATTCGGAGAATGGCTATCCCCGCAGTTTCCTCACCTTGACAGCGTTTTTTGCGAATGCTATAATGGCCTCAACATCCCCACGAAAGGAGCCTGCCATGACCTTCGGTCTGTTTCTGCTGCTCATCCTTCTTGCCATCCTCCTCTTTCCCACACTTCGCTGTTTGATTAAACGGCTGCTCTGTGCCCGCAGGCTCACCCGTTTTTGCCGGGAGAAGGGCTTTCTTCTTCACCCCACCCACCGGCTCTGGTTTTTCGGCCACCGTCGGGGAAAGTACTGTGACTGCTATATCGAAACCCCGGGGGAGATCTTTGCCATCAAATTTTTCGGTGTCCCCCACCGCCGCCGCACCCTGATTTTCACCCACCGGGACACCTACAGTTTCCGCAGTTTCCTCACCCTCATGGGCCTGGTCAGCTTCCATTTTGACGGCAAACCGCATCCCCTCCCCGCCTACCGCTTCCGCCTGCACGACCGGGACGAATGGGCGTCCAAAACGCCCCATCACATCCTGCTCATCCACCCCATCCCCGTGGATATCCGCCGCCGTGCATCCAACGGAGCCGAAGAAATCCTGGGGGCGGGGGATGTGGTGTGCGGCATGGAAATCCAGTCCCTGTCCCGACTGTTGGGAAGACTGGAGGCCGCCATATGATGACGTTTCCGCAGCTGTTTACCCCCACGCCTTCTCCCCCGCTTCCCCGCCGCCTGCTCTCCGACCTTCGCCTGGATGGCCTTCTGAGCGAAAACGCCCTCTCCCTGCTCTGCCGTCCCTGCGGCGAGGACGAAATCCGCCGCCGCCAGCAGGTCTTTGCCTGTATGGAAGTGCAAACCGTCTGTCGGGCGATGACCGAATGTCTCTCCGCCCTGGAAGCGCTGGAATCCGCCTGCCTGCGGCTCAACGCCTCCGCTCCGACCCTCACCCTGTATTGCCTTCACGCCCGGCGGCTGTCTGCTTACCTGAACGCCTGCGAGCTTCTCGCCCGCACCGGGACGTGGGGCGAATTGTTTGCCGAAACATCGACCTATTTTGTCCATCCCGAAACCGAGCAAGCCCTCAATACCCTCCGCGAAGACCTGCGCCGCCTTGAAGAGCTCCTTCTCCCCCTGCGCCGGGGCCTGTTGGCGGCGGGAGGTGGGTACCGCCTTTTCCCCGATGACGGTGCAATCAGCGAAGAAGAGGAGCTCACCGCCTGCATCACCGTCTTGGGCCTGACACCCCCAAACCTCCATCCCGCCGCAGTCCCCCTGCCCCCTTCCCTCTCGGAGGCCATCCTCGCCCTTTGCCCCGAAGCGACTGCCGAAATTGAGGAAATCCTCGCACGGCAGGCAAGCACCGATTTTCTCGCCCCCGCCGGCTGCATCCCCGCGCTGAAATTCTTCCTTGAGATTCACGCCCTTACGGCGCGGGCAGAAGCGAAGGGCATTCCCCATACTCTCCCCGCCATCGCCCCCAAGCCCGAATACCGCGCCGATGCTCTCTTTGACATCTCCCTTCTCGCCGATGACCACCCCATCGTCCCCAATGATGCCCGTTTCACCGAAAAAGAGCCATTTTTCTTCCTCATCGGTGCCAACGGCGGGGGAAAGACCACCTATCTCCGAGCCATGGGCATCAACCTTCTCCTCTTCGGTGCGGGGTGCCCCATCTTCGCCCGCTCCGCACGCATCTATCCCTTCCCCCGCATGGATGCCCACTTTCCCGCTGATGAACGCTTCACCGGCACCGGACGGCTGGAGGACGAGGCCCGCCGAACCGACACCATGCTGGCGGAATGCGGCGGGATGACCGCCTTCCTGCTCTTCAATGAAACCTTCAGCGGTGCCGACGGAGAAATCGGCTTTGCCCACCTTAAGCGCCTTGCCGCCGATCTGACTGCGGCGGGACATTTCGGCCTTTTCGTCACCCACTTTCACCACGTCACCGACACATCTTATCCCATCCTCACCGCCCGGATCACCGAGGGCAACTGCCGCACCTTCCGCATCGAAAGATTCCGCGGGGCAGCCGCCTCCCACGCAGCCGACATTCTCCGCCGCCACGGGCTGGATGCCGATTCCCTGGAGAAAAGGAGGGGAACCCATGCATATTAGTCTGCTCCACCCCGGGGAGAAGCCCTCTCCCGCCATCCCGGTCAAGCCCGACCTGCTCTATCACCTCTCCCTTGACCGCAGTCTTGCTTGCCTCTGCCCCGATAGGGCGAGCCGCGAGACACTTTTTGCGGTGATCACCCACATCACCGCCGCCCCGGCTGAGATCACCTACCGCCAGCAGATCATGGCCGAGCTCCTCCGCGCCCCCGCGCTGGCAGAAGCGCTAAGTACCTGCTTTTCCCGCTTTCCCGCTCTGCAGACCGCGCAAAAAGATGCCGAGCGGGAGGCGCGGGGCGTCGGCGCATCCCGCACCACCACCGTCACCAGCGCCAAAAATCTCCTCCAAACCCAGGCAATCTGCTGTCAGCGCACCCTGCTCTCGGTGGCCGATCTTGCCCATCTGCTGGATCAATATTCCCTGACCGCTGAGGGCTTGATCAGTCTGCGGGACATCTGCCGCGCCATAGCCGAAAACCCCGCCCATGCCCGTCTCCTGCAGCTCTGTCGCAAATACTCCGAAATCAGCGAAAGGGAGCTGCTGGCCTACCGCTTCACCCTGAACCCCGACGGCCGTATGGTCGAATATTGCCTCACCGACCGCCGCCATCTCCCCGAAGAAACACAAAAAAAGAGGGGCTTCCCCCTTCGCACAAAATCCCAATCCCGTCCCGGCATCCCCGTGTCACCGCAGGATCGAGAGGGCTATGACAGCTTCACCGCCTCGGCCTTCACCACCCTTGCAGCACACTTTTCCTCCGTCGCCCGGGAGCTTCTGCAAGCCCTCGTTCCCCTCGCCCGGGAACTGCGCTTTTACATCGCCGCCCTCACCTACGCCGCGGCACTCCGGGAGAAGGACGTCCCCCTCTGCTTTCCCGAAATCACGCCCCAAACCCCCACCGCCGCCGAGGGGCTGTATGACCTTCTGCTCCTGACCGAATTCCCCACCGGCCGCCGGGTAGTTCCCCACACCGTCAGCCTTCCCGCCGAAGGAGGTCTGCTGGTGTTGGGCGAGAACGGCAGCGGGAAGACCGTTTTTCTGCGCTCGCTTGCCACGCTGCAGCTCCTGGGACAGGCGGGACTTCCCGTTCCCTGCACCCGCGCCAACCTCAACCCCTGCACCGTCCCGGCTCTGCAATTTTCCCACAGCGAAGCACCGGGGGATAACGCCGCAGGCCGTTTCGAGCCGGCGGTGCGGGAGCTTGCCGGTATGGTGGAGGGACTGGACACGGGGGCCATGGTCTTTCTCAACGAAACTTTCCAAAGCACCGCCTATGCCGAGGGAGCCGAAGGGCTCTGTCCCATTCTGCGGCACTTCAGTGCCTGCGGCATTCGCTGGATCCTGGTGTCTCACCTCAAGGATCTGCCCCCCATGCTCTCCCCAAAGGAAGCCACGGTATACCGCATGGGGGAAGATTACCGCATCTCCCCCGAATAAAAGCCGGGAGGGCAGTCATGCATCATCATGACTGCCCTCCCGGCTTTTGGTTATCCGTAAAGAATTATCCCCAGCCCCGCGGACAGGAGGATCATCAATATAGGCGATATTTTTTTGCGCAGAAGCTTCTTGCCCACAGCCCCCGCCAGCACCAGAACAGCGAGGATCACCAATCCCCGCAAATCGGGGGCAGGAATTGTCCCCACACCCTGCCAGCCAAGCAGAACACTCAAGGCCAGCGTCACCGCGGCGGTAAAAATCAAGCCAACGGCACAGGGACGGACGCCCCCCAAAAAGGCCTGCACTCCCCGATAACGGAGAAGTCCCCGAACCGCCGCCGTGATCAGCAGAATGATCACAAAGGAAGGCAAAACCACCCCCAGCGTAGCCAACAGCGAGCCGAAAACCCCTCCCTGCTTGGCCCCCACAAAAGTGGCCATATTCACCGCAATGGGACCGGGGGTGGACTCAGCCACGGCGATCATGTTCAACAGCT
>JAFTUB010000121.1 GCA_017466495.1 Clostridia bacterium | reverse complement strand
TTCTTGGGTGGGTGATGGCCTACCCGAAAACGGATATATTCATGCAGAGGAAGCCGCGTTAAACGCGGCTTCCTCTGCACTTTCAACTGTCAGTTAAGTCGGATTTCATACGTGTATCTTGTGGTATGTGAAAATTTTATGTATAATAAAGGCAGAGATCTCGATCAACACAAAACGAGGTGAAAATATGCAGCTATTTATTGGCGAAACCATCAAACGACTTCGCCAGCAGAAAGGCATTACCCAGGAGACCCTGGCCGAATATATGCATGTCTCTGCGGCGGCAGTTTCCAAGTGGGAGCGGAACGAAACCCTCCCCGATATCAGCATGGTGATCCCCCTGGCCTCCTATTTCGGTGTTTCCACCGATGAGATCCTGGGGCTTAACCAAACAAAAAACGAAAAAGCCATTCAAGCGTACCTGGCCGAAAACCAACGTCTTGCCGCTCTGGGCAAGGCACACGAGCGGTTTGATTTGATCAGCCGGGCCTACGGTGAATTTCCCAACGACTGGCGAATCGTGGAAGCCTATATGTGGCAGCTCAATTACGACCCCAACTGCACCGAGCCCTATGGGAACGAAGTGCACAAGGATGAGCTCTACCGCCTGTGCCGACGCGTACTGGATGAATGCTATGTTGACGCGACCCGCTATTCTGCCCTCTCCATCCTGGGTGGGCTGTATCTCCTTGATGGCGACAGCGACAAGGCCATCGAAACCGCACGGCGTTTCCCCGACTATTGGATGACCTCGGGCGAGGAGATTGAGCACTGTTTTGCTGCGAAAGAGGAAGACAACACGCCATGGCTTACTCAGCTGCGGGGAAATATTTGGGACCTCACTTGCCTGCTGCAGGTCAAAATCCGCAACGCCGCCCTGCACGCAAAGGAGCTGGACAGCCGCGAACGAATCAAATGCTATGAACAGGCCGTGACGCTGATCAAAACCGTCTTTGACGAAGAGGATTTCGGCTTCTTTCACCAGGATCTGAGCAACCTTTACCTGTGGATTGCCAACCGATATGTGATGCTGAAAGACCTTGACCTCGCCTTCAAATATTACGAGCTGGGCTTCCGCCACGCCAAGGCCTACGATGACCTGCCCAAGATCACCACCCACACATCATTCCTCGTGCGAGGGAAGGTCTTCGATAAATCGAAGGTAAACTCGGACATTGAAGCCAACATGGTCAAGTGGCAGGCCGAATGTCTCCATTCCTGGGGGATCTACGAAAAAGTTAAGGATACGCCGCAAATGCAGGCACTGCTGGCCAAATACGAGCCGTTCATGGCGGACAAAACAACCTTCTCATAACCTGACTCCTTATCCGAAAAAACGGATTCGGATCCCTCGCAAAAAGGCACCGTGCAGAATGCACGGTGCCTTCTTTTCACTTTTCGCTCAGCGCGCTGAATTCGTCCCGAAGGATGGAGCAGACGCCCACGTCGCAGTAGCGGCCTTGGATATACATGGCGCCCCGGCGGATTCCCTCGAAGGACATCCCCACCTTTTCCATCACCCGACGGGAGCGGGTATTCTCCTTGATATAGCAGGCCTCGATCCGGTTCAGCCCCAGCTCGCGGAAGCCAAAGCACATCACCGCCCGCAGCGCCTCGGCGGCGATGCCCTGCCCCCAAAATTCGGGGTTGAGGACATAGCCCACCTGGGCCGCGTTATGGGAAAGCTCAAAGGAGGTGAACCCGCAGGTGCCGATCATCCGGCTGCTGTCACGTAGGGTCATGCCCCAGTCGTAGAAGTCGCCCACCCGGTAACGGGAGGCAAGATACTGCAGATAATCCACAGTATAAGCGTGGTTGGGATGGGGAGACCAGGTCAGATACTTGGTCACATCCGCCCGATGGGCGTAGGCATACATATCGTCGGCATCACTGACCCGCATTCGGCGCAGCAGAAGACGGTCGGTCTCCAGCTCCGGCAGATGAGAAAAGATGCGGTAGATGATTTCCCTTTTCATGCCTCACCCATTATTCAGCAGGGCTGATGAGCATCTTCACCAGGTCAGCGTCGGCGCCCAGCACCACAGTCTTATCCTGACCGGTCAGAGATGCGCGAAGGGCATCCAGGGCAAGGGTGAACTGGTAGAAGTTCTTCTTGTCCGGGGTGTTAAAGGCTGCGGCCAGCATCCGCATATACTCAGCCTCGCCCTCGGCCTCCAGCTTGGCAGCTGCGGCCTGAGCGTCCGAGATAATGATGTTGACCTGCTTATCCACATCGTTGATGATAATGGAGGCCTCATACTCACCGTCAGCACGGTACTTTTCGGCAATCTGGTTGCGCTCGGAGATCATGCGGGAATAGACCGCCTGCTCGTTATCCGCAGGCAGATCCAGGCGCTTGATTTTCACGTCCACCACATTGATGCCGTATTGGGTGGTAATCTCAGCCACCTCGCGGCCGATGCTGTCATAGATCTTGTTGCGCTCGCCGCCATCCTCCTGGTTGATGATGGCGTTCTGCTCCAGGGTACCCATCACGTTCTTGAGGGTAGTATAGGTAGCGGCATCGAGACGGCGCTCGGCCTCACCCATGGTGCCCACCGTCTGGAAGAAGGTCAGCGGGTCGCTGATCTCCCAAAGCACATAGCTGTCCACCGTCATATTTTTCTTGTCGGAGGTCAGCACCTCGGAGGGATTGATGTCATAGAGCTGCACATCCCGGGGGAAGAAGCGGATATTGTCGATGAAGGGGATCTTGAAATGCAGGCCGGCGGTGTCAATGGTATCCACAATTTTTGCGAAACGCACCACACAGGCATACTCGTTCTCAGCCACCGAATACATGGAGCCAAGCAGGCAGACCGCTGCCAAAAGCACGAGAACAGTAATCATTATTTTCGTGATATTCTTTTTCATCATTCAGCACCTCCTCCCACAAAGCTCTCCAGCGGGAGCAGCTTTTGGGTGTCTCCGCCCGATGCGTCCACATACAGCTTTACGCCGGGAAGCACCTCGGAGATCATCTCATAGTACATACGGGTACGGGTAATGTCAGGATTGAGGGCATACTCGGCATACATCGCCTCAAACATGGCGATCTGCTTGGTTGCCTCATTGATGCGGTTACGCTTGATGTACTCGGCATTCTGGATCAGCTTGTCGGCCTCTGCCTTGGCCTCAGGCAGCTTGGAGTTCTGATATGCCTTTGCCTGGTTGATGACCTTCTCGGCAGTCTGGATAGCGGTCTCCACTTCCTTGAAGGCTTCGATCACCGATTGGTTCGGGGGTTCGCTGTCCTGAATCTTCACGTCGGTGAGCATCAGGCCGATGTCATACTGCTCCAGCTCTGCCGTCACCAGCTCCTTGACCTGAGTCTGGATCTCGTTCTTCCCCGTGGTCAGCACCTTATCCACCTCAGTGGACCCGATGACATTGCGGATCTGGCTCTGAATCAGGTTGGTCAGAATCCCGTCAGGATCGGCGGAAGCATAAAGATACTTCTCAGGATCGGAGATCTTGTACTCCACGAAGAAATCCACATTGACGATATTGAAGTCGCCGGTGATCATCTTGGACTCGTCCTCGATGAAAGCTTCTGAATCGGGGCGGTAGCCGATGTAGATCTTGTGGGATACGTTCACATCGACCTTCTTCACCTGCTGAATGAAGGGAATCTTGAAGTGCATTCCCGCGCCGGTGACATTGGTCACACGGCCGAAGGTGGTGACAACAGCTTCCTGCTTATCGTCCACGGTATACCAGGAGCCGCCGAGAATTGCCAGCACTACAATCAGCGCGGCGGCGATGAGAACGATGCTCCACAGACGCTGCGGTGTCATCTTCGGCATCTTTCGTTTGGTCTTGTCTTCATACGGAGGAGTATAATTCAATGTTCATTCCACCTTTCTTGTCTTTCTACAGTATTATGATACCACATTTTTACTGTTTCCGCAAGTCCTTCCGCGGCCGATTGGAGGCAATGGCGGGCAGCTTTGGTGCAAATTTGAAAAAAAAATGCCTTCCCTCTTTATTTTTCTCTTCTTCTGTGATATAATGGTATACTGTAATGGTATGCCCTATGACAGAAAAGAAAGCAGGATATTGATCTATGTGTGGTTTTGTCGGCTTCAGCGGAATGATTGACCGCAGAGAGCAGATTTTGAACAATATGATGAACCGGATCATCCACCGCGGCCCCGACATGGCGGGCAGCTATCTGGATGAGGAAATTGCCTTGGGCTTCCGCCGTCTGAGCATCATCGACCTCTCCGAAGAGGCGGGCCAGCCCATATTCAATGAAGATGGCGCCGTGGTAGCGGTTTTCAACGGGGAGATCTACAATTTTATGGATCTGCGTCGGGAACTTATCGCCGCCGGCCACACCTTCCGCACCCAAACTGACAGCGAAGTGCTGGTGCACGGCTATGAGGAGTTCGGCGGAGATGCCCTGGTTCGCCGTCTGCGGGGAATGTTTGCCTTTGTGATTTGGGACAAAGCAAAGCGTGCGCTCTTCGGCGCCCGGGACCATTTCGGCATCAAGCCCTTCTACTATACCAAGCTCTCCGACGGCAGCCTGATCTTCGGCTCGGAAATCAAGAGCTTCCTTGAGCATCCCGCCTTCACCCCCGCCGTCAACCGCAATGCTCTGCGGCCCTATCTGACCTTCCAGTATTCCTCCGGCGAGGAAACCTTCTTCGAGGGGGTGTACAAGCTTCCCCCTGCTCACAGTTTTTCTCTTTCCGTCGGGGGGGAGATGCAGATCAGCCGCTACTGGGACATTGATTTTTCCGCCAAGGACGACAGCTTTGACGAATATGTGGAGAAGCTGGATGCCTGTGTCCGCGAATCGGTGGCGGCTCACCGCATCAGCGACGTGAAGGTAGGCTCCTTCCTCTCAGGAGGCGTGGATTCCAGCTATATCACCGCCGCGCTGATGCCCGACGACACCTTCTCGGTGGGCTTCGCGGTGGATCGCTTCAACGAAACCGATGAGGCCGCCGAACTGTCGGCACGGCTTGGGATCAAGAATTTCAAGAAGATGCTGACCCCGGAGGAATGTTTTGCGGCATTCCCCACCATTCAATATCACATGGACGAGCCCCAGTCCAATCCCTCCTCGGTGCCCCTGTACTTTTTGGCACAGCTGGCGCGGGAGCACGTTACGGTGGTCCTCTCCGGTGAGGGTGCGGACGAGATTTTTGCGGGGTACGAGTGGTATGACGAAACGCCGCTGATGCGCAAGTACAAGAAGCTGCCCGCCTTCCTGCGCCGGGCGGCAGGGGCTGTGGCTGCACGGCTGCCCTATTTCAAGGGGCATGATTTCCTCATCAAGTGCACCGGCCGCCCCGAGGATTGGTTCATCGGGCAGGCACGGGTCTTCCCCGAGAAGGAAGCGCTGGCAGTTCTTCGTCCCGATTGCCGCGGAGGAAAATCGCCCCGCGAGGTTGCCGCGCCCATTTATGCGCGGGTAAAGGGCAAGGATGAGCTGACCAAGAAGCAATATCTTGACCTCTGTCTGTGGTTGCCGGGGGATATTCTCCTCAAGGCCGACAAGATGAGCATGGCGCACTCCCTGGAGCTACGTGTTCCCTTCCTGGATCGGGAGGTCATGGCACTGGCGCAGACCATTCCCACCGCCTACCGCATCAACGAAAAGGGCACCAAGTATGTTCTGCGCAAGGCTGCCAACCGCACCCTGCCCGATGAATGGGCAACCCGCCCCAAGAAGGGCTTCCCTGTTCCCATCCGTTTCTGGCTGCGGGAAGAGCGTTGGTACAACCTGGTACGAGAGGCCTTCACCGCCGAGTATGCGGGAGAATTTTTCGACGTTGATGCCCTCTGCCGTCTGCTGGAGGATCACTACAGCGGCAAGGCAAACACTGGCCGCAAGATCTGGACGGTGTACACCTTCCTTGTGTGGTACAAGTGCTTCTTTGTGGATTTCAAGCGGATGGATTGAGGACGCGGGGCGCTGCCCCGTACCCCGCCGGGGGCGCTTTTTGAAAAAAGCTCCCCCGGGCCCCCGCAAAAACTTTTCAACCGACCGATTTGATTTT
>JAFTUB010000120.1 GCA_017466495.1 Clostridia bacterium | reverse complement strand
CGGACTACGTTACCCTCGTCAACACGGCCCCTCTGGCCGTTACCCTCCCCGCCGATGCTCCGCCCCCCGAACTGCGGGTGGAGCTGCCCCGCATTCTCTACGCTCCCGTGACCGCCAATGCACAACTGGGGCAGATCTGCTGTGTATCGGACGGAGAAGTGGTGGCATCATCCCCCCTGGTGGCCACCTTTGCGGTGGACCGTGTCCCCGTCAAGATGGGATTTTGGACGCGGCTGGGACGGCTTTTGGGCATCTGCTGAATTTTGTCACACAAGGACTTACTATGAAATCATCCAACCAAGCGCCCGAACCTGTTCGGGTGCAGAAATACTTCACCGACTGCGGTGTTCTCTCCCGCCGTGCCGCCGAGGCAGAGATTCAGGCCGGCTGTGTGCGGGTCAACGGGGAGAATGCTGCCCTCGGCCAAAAGATCATCCCCGGGGTGGATCGGGTGGAATACCGGGGCAAGCCGGTTCTTCCCCCTGCCAAAACCGAACATACTTACCTGATGCTCAACAAGCCCCGCGGTGTCCTCTCCTCGGCCGCCGATGATCGGGGACGCCGTTGTGTCACCGATCTCACCGCTGATGCGGGAGTTCGCGTCTACCCGGTGGGACGGCTGGATTACCAGTCGGAGGGACTCCTTCTCCTCACCGACGACGGTGACCTCACCTACCGCCTCACCCATCCCCGCCATGAGATCCCCAAAATCTATCATGTGACGGTGAAGGGATGTCTCTCCGACGGGCAGATCGATGCCCTGGGACAGCCCCTGGTGTTAGACGGCTACCTGACACAGCCCATTGAAATCACCCGGCTGGAAGAGCGGGACGGCAATACCCTTTTGCGTATGATCCTCTACGAAGGGCGAAACCGGCAGATCCGCCGCACCTGTGCGGAGCGGGGCCTGCAGGTTCTCCGCCTTTACCGCGTCGCCGTCGGCGAGCTGACGCTGGGAGATCTTGCTCCCGGAAAATGGCGGCATCTCACCGCCGAGGAAGTCGCCTACCTTACCCAAAATACGAAAGGATAACCCCATCATGCTGGAAGTTAAACCCATTCAATCCAAAGCCGAGCAGGAGGATATCTGCATCCGCTGCGGCGTGGAATTTGACATTGATCTGCTGGCCTACGCCGCTGTGGTGGACGATGAGCTCCACGGTGTTTGCCAGTTTGTACTCACCCCCGAGGGCGGTTCCCTCCGCAGTCTCGGCACCGTAAGCAGCCGGGAGCCCGATTTCACCGCCATGTTTGTGCTGGGCCGCGCTGCCCTGAACTTCATCGACCTCTGCGGTGTGCACTACGCCACCTTCGATGCCCCCATTGCCGACGAGGCTGAGGAGCGGCTGGTTCGCGCCATCGGCTTCTCCCAAGGGGGGGACGGCCGCTGGGGTGTGGATCTGACCCACTTTTTCGAGCATCCCTGCCAGCATCACGCCACCGGCCCCGCTGATCAGCCCAATTTTTAACCTTAAATTTTCCATCGCGCCGCGAATTTGGCAAAATATACCAAATTTGCGGCGCTTTTTTCATGCAACTTTTCATCAGGAAATTTTTGGTAATCTCTTGAAATGTCGAGCACGATATGGTAAAATATGGTTGTGTCAAATTTTACCATATTCGGTTATCCAGAGATTACGAATACAGAAAGGAAGCAGTTAAATGGAACTCAACACCAAAATTCTCATTGCAGATGAAAACGCCTCGGCACGGGAGGAGCTCCGCGCCGATCTGCTCCGCGCAGGCTACCGCAATATCGAGGAAGCGGCCAACGGGGAGGAAGCCCTGGTCAAGCTGAGCCGTTTTCATCCCGATGTGGCCATTGTGGACGTGTGGCTGTCCAAGCTGGACGGCATCGGCGTCCTGCGGAACAGCCACGCCATCGATTTCACACCCGACCGTCCTCCAAAGTTCATTATCCTGTCCATGGTGGCCAATCAGATGGTTTTTGTGGAGGCATCTGCCGCCGGTGCCGCCCTGTGTATGCTCAAGCCCTTTGACAGCGGCAGTCTCGTGGAACACATCGCTGCTCTTACCCGCGAGGCACCTTCCCTGCCCCAGCGCGCTCCGCAGCCCCAGGACAGCACCCCTGACATCGAAACTCAGGTGACCAAAATCATTCATCAGATCGGTGTCCCTGCCCATATCAAGGGCTACCAGTACCTGCGCACCGCCATTCTGCTGGCCTTCCGGGACAGCGATATCATCAACTCGGTGACCAAAAT
This sequence comes from Clostridia bacterium, assembly GCA_017466495.1. Taxonomy (GTDB): domain Bacteria; phylum Bacillota; class Clostridia; order Oscillospirales; family CAG-272; genus SIG693. Next base: position 10,291 of record JAFTUB010000120.1, on the reverse strand, counting down.
GCTCTACCCCTCGGTGGCGAAGAAATATGCCACCACCACCTCCCGGGTGGAGCGCGCCATCCGCCACGCCATTGAGGTGGCCTGGGATCGGGGTGACATCGACACCCTCAATTCTTACTTCGGCTATACCATCCAAAACAACCGCGGCAAGCCCACCAACAGCGAATTTATCGCCATGATCGCCGACAACCTGCGGCTGAAGTATAAAATGTAAGAAATATTTGCAATAGCACTTGACAAAAAACCGCGTCTGTGCTATAATATTGTTTCGGTACAGGCTATTTGTGCCTGTCTCCTTACCGCGCATAAATTCTTTCATGTGTGCGGTCTTATGTCCATAGGGAGGTGTAAAACATGGAAAAGGTTATCAACACTTACGAAACCCTGTTCGTCGTCGACCCGACCAACGGTGACGAGGCTGTCAAGGCTGTCGTGGAGAAGTTCACTGCCCTGATTGCTGAAAACGGCACCATTGATCAGATCAACGAGTGGGGCAGGCGCCGTCTGGCTTATCCCATCAACGACATCAGCGAAGGCCATTATGTTGTCGTGACCTACAAGAGTGCTCCCGAGTTCCCCGCTGAGCTCGAGCGTCTCTTCAAGATCAACGATGCCATCATGCGCACGATGACGCTGAAGCTGGATGAGAAGGTCATGGCTAAGGTTGCTGCCGCTGCTGCCGCAAAGGCTGCCGCTGCTGAGGCTGCTGCCGCTGAGGCTGCTGCCGAGACCGCTGACGCCGAGGCTTAAGTCCCCCGCGAGTTGAATCAGGAGGCGTAAATCATGTCAAATTTTAATCTCAACAAGGTAATCCTCGGGGGCAGAATGGTTGCCGATCCCGAGCTGAAGCAAACCACCAGCGGCGTCCCGGTTGTCTCCTTCCGCATTGCGGTCAACCGTCGCTTCCAGTCCAAGACCAATGACGGTCAGGGCCAGCCCCAGGCTGACTTCCTTGACATCGTGGCTTGGCGTCAGCAGGCCGAGTTTGTATCGCGCTATTTCCGCAAGGGCAGTTCGATCTGCGTTGTGGGCTCGATCCAGACCCGCAGCTGGACTGACCAGCAGGGTCAGAAGCGCTATGCGACCGAGATCGTGGCAGATGAGATCAACTTTGTCGATGCTAAGGGCGAGGGCGGCGGAAATTACGGCAGTGCGCCGGCCGGCCAGTATACGCCTGATTCCTACAGCGCTCCGTCCTATTCCTCGGGCGCTGCCAACACCCCGAAGTTCGAAGAAATTTCGGGTGACGATGATCTGCCGTTTTAACCAAAATTGAACAGGAGGTAACGTATCATGGATAGAACCGAAAACACTCAGCGTCCCGTGCGCCCCAACAAGAGAAGAAAGAAGGTTTGCGCCTTCTGCGCCGAGAAGATCGAGTACATTGATTACAAGGATTCCGCAAGACTGCGCAAGTTCATCAGCGAGCGCGGCAAGATTCTGCCCCGCCGCATCTCCGGTACCTGCGCAAAGCACCAGCGCGAGCTGACCACCGCGATCAAGCGTGCACGTCACACCGCTCTGCTGCCCTATATCTGCGACTAATTTCATTATTCGCAAAGCGAAAACGCCCGAAGAGAATTTCAATTCGGGCGTTTTTCTTTCCAAGGAGGCCATCTATGAAACGACTTTTCCCCTATCTCGCCCTTCTTTTGACCTGTGTTTTGCTTCTCTCGGCCTGCACGGCTTTATCTTCGGACGATGATTCCCCAAAAATCGGCACCACAAACCGGGACAACATTCCGTTTGCGGATAACCAGTCCTATGCCGTGGCACATTTGGGCTATCGGGAATTGGGAAATTTGGGGTTTTATGTTGAGCAGTATCTAGACAGTAATCAAATTCCCGTCCACCATTTCTCGGACGGAGATTATTACCTGGTAATTCCCAGATATTCCGATACGGCACTCTCCCTGTACCGGAATGACATGTCCACCGGAAGTTCCACTTTGGTATACGAGGACCCGAATTGCCGTCCCTTTATCATCCAGTGCAATATCAGCGACATCTTCACCGATGCCACCATTCGTTTGACCCACGGAGATGAAACGGTCGAGTTCTCCCCCTTCATTTCGCTCAAAGACGGTACGCCGGTCGTTGGAGAAAACGGACTGGATATCACCGTCGCGCACTAAATAACATCCCTTACGAAAATAGGATCCGCACAAATTTGTGCGGATCCCGTTTTTTACGATCCCGTGGATCGGTAGTGCAGGAGTCCAACCCGCCATACGAGGTAACATGGGACAAGAAACAGCAAGGCAAACAGCGGGCAGATGCGCCACAGAAGGCTGTCACTCTTCCCAAGCAGGGTGAGGAAAGGATAATAGAGGAAAAGGGCGATGGGCACCACAAAGGTGAGGAAGCGCAGCACCGCATCCCCGTAGACCGACAGGGGATAACGCCCGAATTCCCGGCTTCCATCGGTGAAGATATTCATCACCTCAAGGCCGTCCAGGGTGAAGAAACAGATCCCCGCGTAAAGCAGGAACAGCCCCGCGAATACCAAACTTCCCGCCAAAATCATGCCGCAAAGGGTAGCGATATTGGCTGCATTCCAGTTTACCCCGCTGCGGGGAATCGCCCAGGCAAAGATCACCGCCGCGTGCAGCAGTCGTCCCAGGCGAGTGAAATCGATCTTCGATCCCAGCACCTGAAAGACGGGGGAACGGGGGCGCACCAGGATGCGGTCAAATTCCCCGTTGCCGATCATGCGGGGAAAGGTGTCAAAGCCGCGGAAGAAGGTTTCGGCCAGAGAAAAGGCCATCAGCACCACGGCATAGCACAGCGAGACCTCGGTATAGGTGAAGCCCTTCACCGTATTGAACCGGGTAAACATGACCCATATCCCGAGGAAGGTGGAAAAAGCGGTGAGAAACTGGCCGATCAGGGTCAGGAAAAAGGAGGTCTTGTACTGCATCTGACTCTTGAAATGGATGGCAAGATAGCGCAAATATAGCTTCATTCCCTCACCCCCCTTGCACAGCCACGCGGCGCAGGGCGTGAGCCATGAGCAAGCGGCCAATGAGAATCAGCGTCGCGATCCAAAATACCTGCAGAAGGATTCCACGCCACATTTCCGCCCCGGACAGGTGCCCCGAGTAAATGCGGAAGGGCAGGTTCTGCATGGCACCGAAGGGGGTGAGCTCGATCACACGGCGAAGGCCGTCGGGCATAAAGGGGATGGGAACAATCGCACCGCAGAGGAATTCTCCCATGGAGGTGGCGATGATCCGAACCCCAAGGGGGTTCATGGTGTAGAAGGTCACGATATAGATAAGCATACAGCAGGCCACCACCAGCACCAGGGCAAGCACCATGGTCAAGAGGAAGAGCAGGAATGCACCGAAGGAAACGGGCAATGTCAGCCCGTAAGGGGCAGGCAGAAAGGCGGCCACCACCAGAATCGGCAGGCATCGGAGCACTACCCTGGCCGTCCGAGTGGCGAGGTTTTTGACAAACCACATCCGGTAGAGATCCAGGGGGCGAACCAGCTCATAGGCCACATTGCCGTCCCGGATAGCGGCAAAAATGTCGGCATCCAAAAACCACAGCATGAACATGGTCAGAAAGGCCTGATTGAACCAAACATAGACGCTGATCTGCGCAAAGTCCATGGGGAAGGCGGTGGGATCGGCCTCGTAAAAAGCAGTATACAGCAAAAGATTCATGGCCCCCCAAGCAAACTGGGTCAGGATCCCCGCCAGGGCCGCCACCCGGTACTGCATTCCGCCGAGAAATCGCAGGCGGAAGAAGCTGAGGTAAGGACGAAGTCGAAGAGAGGGTGTCATATGCGGAACTCCTCGTAGAGGGAGATCACCAGCTCATCGGTGCTCTGCCCCGTCACCGACAGATCCCGCACATCAATGTCCCGGGTCAGGCACTCAATGGCCGAGGACACCGAATGCAGGGCGGTATCCACCCCAAATTCGGCCCGTCCCTCGTCGGCCGAAAGCAGGGCAATTCCCTGGGGCAGAGGCCGTGCGGCGGGGGAGGTCGTCCCCGGCGCAAAGCAAACCGCAATGCGGCGCAGGGCAGAATGCTTGGCCTTCAGGGCATCCAGCGCGCCGTCAAGCAGGATCTTTCCACGGCCGATGAGAATAATCCGCTCGGTCAGGGCCTCAATGTCCTGCATATCGTGGGTGGTGAGGATCACCGTCGTCCCCCGTTCCCGGTTAATGCGGCGGATAAAGTCCCGCACCGCCAGCTTGGACACAGCATCCAAACCAATGGTGGGCTCGTCCAGGAAGAGGATGCGGGGACGGTGGATGAGGGATGCCGCGATTTCGCAGCGCATCCGCTGGCCAAGGCTGAGCTGACGCGTGGGGGTACGCAGGATCTCACCCAGCTCCAACAGGTCGCAGAGCTCGTCTAGGTCGGCGCGGTACTGATGCGCCTCTACCCGATAGATATCCCGAATCAGGTCAAAGGAATCGATAACGGGCACATCCCACCACAGCTGGGAACGCTGGCCGAAGACCACACCGATGTTGGCCACATGGGCGCGGCGGTCCCGCCAGGGCACGCAGCCGTCTATGACACAGCTGCCGCTGTCGGGCGTAAGGATGCCGCTCATCACCTTAATGGTGCTGCTCTTCCCCGCCCCGTTGGGGCCAATGTAGCCCACCATCTCCCCATCACCGATCCGAAAGGAAATGTCATCCAAGGCGTGGATCTCGGTATATTCGCGGCGGAACAGCGCGCGCACCGCCTCCCCCATGCCCGCGTTTCGCCGCGCCACACGGAAGGTCTTGTGCAGATGGGACAGCTCAATCATAGCCTTATCTCCTTCTCAATTTAACAGGTTTGGGGGTGTCGTGCAAAACACACGGCACCCCCAAATCCTTCCCCTTACAGGGGCTGATTCCAAACGTTTTTCAGCAGATACTGTATCACCAGGTCAGCTGCAGCACAAAGCAGGAAGGGGACAATGAACACGCGAATAAAGTTCCGCACGATGCCCTTGATGTACAGGTAGTTGGTCTCCCGCAGGCGGGGATACCCAGACAGATCTCCCGACTTGCGGGTGATATCCTCAATAAAACTGGTATTCAGTTCAAACAGCGCCACGATTCCCGTTACCACCAGCATCAGGCAGGGGAGAATGGAGGGGATCTCCATAAAGAGATCAATGATGTAGAGGGAAACGTGCACGATGACATAGAACCAAACCGCACCGTGGGTCACGGTAATATTGCCCGGCTGCTGGCGGAAGGCCGCGCCCATGACACAGGAAACCACAATTACCGCAAGCATCAGCCAGGGGGCGATAAAGTTGTCCGAATAATAGTCCAGCTCACCGGTCTCCACCAGGTGACGGATCTCACGGTCAACCAGGGGCATGGACATCATACCCGGTACCATCGCCAGCGCCGCCGGAATGAGCAGAAACCGCTTTTTGATATAATGGCGAACAGAATCCTCCACGCCGTCGTCAATATCGTGGTCGACGCAGGTGACCTTGAAAAGCCGCTCCTGCAGGATCATCAGAAAATATCCTGCCGTGAAGAAAACAACGGCGGCAAGGGGGGTCAGATAGCGTCCCCACAGGCCCACAGCGCGGTACATCACGGTATAGCTGATGCTGACCAAAAGGGCCAGAGGTGCCACAAAGGAAGCGGCCAGGTGAATCAGATGATAGCGTCTGTTTTCCATCGTTCTCTCACTCCCCTTCCTCTACCGTGCGGATGCGCAGACGAGCGGCAGTTCTTCCACGCTCGCCGGAGTTGTTATCCAACACGGATCCCGTCAGACTATACACGATCAGCTCGGGAGACTCAATGGTCACCTTGCCTTCCCGCATGGCCATGACCTTGTGGGTAAAGGTGACGGTTTCCTTGCCGTCGAGGGTACACATATGGGTACGGTGGCGAGGCAGGGTTTCATCACCATCCGTAAAGGCCAACTCATCGGGCAGATTGATATCCACGCGAAGAATCGGCACCGCCGTCACCTTATCGTTGAGCACCGTAACCTCCAGATCAAAGGTCTCACCGGGTTTGACAATGGCGGCGGAAAGCTTCATCTCGGCAAACAGCAGCTTGATCAGCCGCTGTTCGGGCCGCCTGATCCAAACGAAATATGTGATTGCAACGGCCAAAAGCACGGCCAAAATAACCATTTTGCATTCTCCTTTGCGCAAAAAGACAATAGATATATTATATCACGCGGGAGGGGCGGTGTCAATCCCTTTCCGGTTCCATCTTCGAAACCATGAGGCGAGATAGCTCCCCAAACAAAGCGCTGTCCCGGCCATGCAGAGCCAGATGAGCAGATTTCCCACCTGTGTGTAAAGAGTAAGGCGGGAATTGCACTCCACTTCAGCGGTGATCTGCCCTTGGGTAAGGGGTTCCAGTTCCCCCAACACCGTTCCACGGGGGGTAATCACCGAGGATATTCCCGTATTGGCGGCACGGATCACACTGCGGCGGGTTTCCACCGCCCGCAGGACTGCCTGTCCGTGATGCTGACGGAGCGCGGCGGAATCGGAAAACCAGGAGTCATTGGTGGAGATGGCCAGCACTTCCGCCCCCTGCCGCACGCTGTCCAGCGTCAGCACCTCGTAGATGGAGTCAAAGCAGATCAGCGAGCCCACCTTCATCCCGGCGGCATTGTGCAGAACGGCATTCTTCCCCGCTGCAAGGTCGCCTCCCTCTGCCATCTGCAGTTGTGCCAAAGGCGGGCAGACCGCACGAACGAAGTTGGCCATAGGCAGGTACTCCCCAAAGGGAACCAAGTGCCGCTTGGAATAAATGCTTCCGTCCACGCCTTCATCGGGCGTGACGGCAACCACCGAGTTCATTATGCCCTCGGGGGAAGCGGTAAAGCAGCCTACCAGCAAAGTGACGCCGTTCTCGGCGGCCAGGGCTTCGATATACTCCACCATCCACGGATACTTATGCAAAGTGTAAGGAATGGTGCTTTCAGGCCACACCACCAGCTCAGCCCCTTGAGCGGCGGCCTCTCGGGTAAGGATCACATAGGCCTGCAGGGTCTCGGCCATGGCCTCCCCGCTCCATTTCACCGAAGAGGAGATGTTCCCCTGTGTGGCAGAAACAGTTATAGTCTCCCGCTCGGCTGCCACCGCTTCATCCAGCAAAAACAGGCCGCTTCCCGCCGCAAAATTGATACCAAACACCAACAGGGCCGCAGTCAGCCGGCGGCCGGCGGTGATCGGTTCCAACAGAGCCGAGGCGATCAGCAGATTTACCGTCAGCAAAAGGAAGGTGATCAGATAACTGCCCAAAAGAGATGCGGTCTGGATCACGGGAAGACAGCGAACCTGCCCCAAGGGAAGCCGTCCCCAGGGGACACCGATCCAGGTTTGGGTCTGCATCCACTCGAAAATGCACCAAACGGCGGCAATCAAGGGAATGCGCAGAGCGGGCAGACGGCGGCAGATCGGCGAGCGGCATACCAGCCCGATCAAAGGGAAGGCCGCCGCAAAGATCGCCCCATGGAGCAGACCCAGCCCGAAGCAGGCCATTGCCACCACCACCGCAGCAGAGACGGGGGACATCCCGGTAAATTCCAGGGGGTAGAGATAGAAAAACCAATGGTAGACGATAGCCTGGAAAACCACACAATACAAAAAGCCAAAGCTGTACATCCGCCCCAGGGAAAGGGGCTTTCCGTTCTTCCCCTCAGCCGTGATCAGCCACAGGAGAACCGCCCCCATGGGCACAAGAGACACCCACTCCAGGGGCGCAAGGATGGGCCATATCAGCACTGCCCCCGTCATGGCGGCACTCAAAATCAACAGCAGCGCCGGGCATCGGCGGACCGCTTTTTCGGTTCGGCTCATGCGAAATCGCTCACGAACCAGATCTTATCAGGGGAAAGCCCCACTTCACGGCCGCGGAGGTAGGACAGCGGACCGTCCTCCTCCGAGAAAGCAAAGCGAAGGCGGTATGCGTAAAGGGCCTGGTACTTATACCCTCTGCGCTTGTCGTCACGGTTTACCCCGTATTTGCCGTCTCCCAGCAGGGGATGGCCAATGTGGGCGAGGTGTGCGCGGATCTGATGGGTGCGTCCGGTGATCAGCTCCACCTCCAGCAGAGAAGCATCGTCCCGGGTTGCCAGGGTGACATAGCGGGTGATGATCTCCTTTGCCCCCCGGCGGCGCTCATCGGTAACGCTGACGGTATTGGCGGCGCTGTCCTTGATCAGCCAGCCGTGCAGAGTGGCCTCGGGCTTCTTGGGGCGCCCGTGCACCGCGCAGAGATAGAACTTGTCGATCTCTCCGCAGCGGATCTTCTCGTTCATGATCCGCAGAGCCTCGGCATTTTTCGCGGCCAGCACCAGGCCGCCCGTATTGCGGTCGATCCGATTGCAAAGCGCGGGGGCAAAGGACTGCTCGGCGGCGGGATCATATTCCCCCTTCTGGTGCAGATAAGCCTGAATGTGGAGAATAAGGGTGTTCTCTCCACCCTCGTCGTCCTGATGCACCAGCACGCCGGGGCGCTTATTGAGCACAAGAATATTCTCATCCTCATAGCAGATCTCCAGCTTGGGTTTGATGCGGTCAAGTGCCCCCGTATCCTCCTCGGGCATCCCAAAGAACTCATCCCGAATGAAAAGCTGCAGGGTGTCCCCTGCACACAGGATCTCATTGGGGGCTGTACGGGCGCGGTTGCGCTTGATCTTCTTGGTGCGAATATATTTATACATCAGCGACTGGGGCAGTCCCCGCAGGGCTTTGGCCAAAAACTTATCCAGCCGCTGCCCCGCGTCGTTTTTGCCGATGACCAGTTCTCGCATGAAACTCCTCCTTTTGCCGCAAGCGACACGGGAGCGGCATCTGCCTGCTGGCAAATGCCGCTCCACAGCTGTCCTGCAGCGATTTATTTGGTTCCGAAGATACGGTCGCCCGCATCACCCAGGCCGGGAACGATATAGGCGTGGTCGTTGAGACACTCGTCCAGGCTGGCGGTGTAAATATCTACGTCAGGATGATCTGCCATGACCTTGGCAACGCCCTCGGGAGCGGCTACCAGGCACATCAGACGGATATTGCGGCAGCCCTTTTCCTTCAGCATCCGCAGTGCGTCGCTGGAGGAACCGCCGGTGGCCAGCATGGGGTCCACCAGGATGCAGATACGCTCCTCAATATCAAAGGGGAGCTTGCAGTAATACTCCACAGGCTGATGAGTATCGGGATCGCGATAAAGGCCGATGTGACCGACCTTAGCCACAGGGATCAGGCTCAGAAGCCCATCCACCATGCCCAGACCTGCACGGAGAATGGGGATAATGGCCAACTTCTTGCCGGCAATCATCTTGGCCTTCATTTTGGTCAGGGGCGTTTCAATGGTAACCTCCTCCAGGGGAAGGTCACGGGTCAGCTCGTAGCCCATCAGCATAGCAATCTCGTTGAGCAGCTCACGGAAATCCTTCGATCCGGTGCGCTTGCTGCGCATGATCGACAGCTTATGGGTAATCAGCGGATGATCGATAACATGAAGTTCGCTCATGGAAGTATCTCCTCTCGGTGATAAAATTTAACTTCTTATGGTTATTATACTGCATCGTCCCCTTTTTTTCAAGAGGATTTCACAAAAAACGGCGAGGAATTCACATTTTTCTCTTTATTTTTTCCCCAAATACTGATAAAATATAAGAAAACGATGAATGCGCAAAGGAGACACCATGTCCGTCACCGCAGGAATTTACACCTTGGGCTGCAAGGTCAATCAATATGAAAGCGAGGCCATTGCCGAGGGACTTGCCGCAGAGGGGATCACCCTCCGCTCCCCCGACGAGGCCTGCAACCTCTACATCATCAACACCTGCACGGTTACCGCCGAGAGCGACCGAAAGGCACGCCAGTTTATTCGGCGAGCCCTGGGGCACAATCCCGAGGCTTTTGTTCTGGTCACCGGTTGCCTGGCTCAGGTGGATGCGGCACAGATTGCCGCCATCCCCGGGGTGGACTATATCTGCGGCAACCGAAATAAGATGTCGGTGGTCGCCGCGGCACGGGAGCTGCTTGCCCGCGGTCAGAAGAACCCTTCCCCTGTTTTGGCTGTGCCCTCGCTGGAGAATGCCCCCTTTGAGCCCATGCATATCACCCGATTCGACCGCACCCGCGCCTATGTCAAGATTGAAGACGGCTGTGAGAGCCGGTGCGCCTACTGCATTATCCCCCGGGCGAGGGGCAAGATCCGCTCCAAATCTCCTGCCGATGTGATGGCCGAGGTGCGCGCTCTGGCCGAGGGGGGCTGCCGCGAGGTGGTGCTCACCGGCATTGAAACCTCTGCTTACGGGCGGGATTTGGGGGACTACGGCCTGG
>JAFTUB010000119.1 GCA_017466495.1 Clostridia bacterium | reverse complement strand
CCCCCTCACCGATGTCCGCGGTCATGTGAAGCTGGAGCACGTGAAGTTCGGCTACACCGAGGAGCGCACCATCCTCCACGACTTCACCCTGGACGCCAAGCCCGGCAAGATCATCGCCATCGTCGGCCCCACCGGTGCCGGCAAGACCACCATCATCAACCTGCTCATGCGCTTCTACGATCCCCAGGCAGGGGCGATCCTCATTGACGGCAATGAGATCCGTTCCCTCACCCGGGACAGTCTGCGCCTGGGCTTCACCATGGTCCTGCAGGACACCTGGCTCTTCCACGGCACCATCTTCGAGAACATCGCCTACGGGCGGGAAAATGCCACCATGGAAGAGGTCGTGGCCGCCGCCAAGGCTGCCCGCATCCACAGCTACATCGAACAGCTGCCCGAGGGTTACAACACCGTTCTCTCGGACGACGGTGTGAACATCTCTAAGGGCCAGCGCCAGCTGATCACCATTGCCCGGGCCATGCTCCCCAACGCCGGGATGCTCATCCTGGACGAGGCCACCTCCAACGTGGACTCCCGCACCGAGGTGCAGATTCAGGAAGCCATGTACCGCCTGATGGAAAACAAGACCTGCTTTGTCATTGCCCACCGCCTTTCCACCGTTCAGAACGCCGACACCATCCTTGTGGTGCGTGACGGCCGTATCGTAGAACAGGGCAATCATGAAGAGCTCATGGCCGCGAAAGGTGCGTACTACGGGCTGTATAATGCTCAGTTTGATTGAATAAACATAGCGGGGGGAACTTTTTTGGTAAAAAGTTCCCCCCATGCCCCCTTCAAAAAACTTTCGCATATGAGGTTTAATCATATTTGATATGCAGTGCGGGATTGAAAAGAGGAAGGAACTTTTTCTAAAAGTTCCTTCCTCTTTTCCGGTTAGTCCTCGACGCGCTCACCGAGGATCTTGCGATATTTCTGGTAGAATTCCTCGAAGTATCCGCCGTCCAGGGCTTCGCGGATCTTCATGGTGAGCTCGTTGTAGAAGTGCAGGTTGTGCACCACCGCCAGGTGCATTCCCACCGCTTCCTTGGCCTTGATGAGGTGGCGGACATAGGAGCGGCTGTAGTGGCGGCAGGCGGGGCAGTCGCAGTTCTCGTCAAAGGGACGGGGGTCCAGCGCGTACTTCTCGTTGAGCAGGTTCATCTTCCCGTTCCAGGTGAAGAGATTGCCGTGGCGGGCATTGCGGGAGGGCATGACGCAGTCGAAGAAGTCAACGCCCATGTGCACCGCCTCCAGGATGTTGCAGGGGGTGCCCACACCCATAAGATAGCGGGGCTTGTGCACCGGCATATAGGGCTCCACCGCGTCGATGATGCGGTACATATCTTCGGTAGCCTCACCCACGGCCAGGCCGCCAATGGCGTAGCCATCCAGATCCAGCTCGGCAATCTTCTGCATATGCTCAATGCGCAGATCCTCATAGGTGCCTCCCTGGTTGATGCCGAAGAGCATCTGATTGGGGTTGAGGGTGTCGGGAAGCGAGTTGAGCCGTGCCATCTCGTCCCGGCAACGGACCAGCCAACGGGCAGTTCTGTCGCAGGACTTCTTCACGTAATCGTAGGGCGCTGGGTTCTCGATGCACTCGTCAAAGGCCATGGCAATGGTGGAAGCCAGATTGGACTGGATCTGCATACTCTCCTCGGGACCCATGAAAATGCGGCGGCCGTCGATGTGGGAGGCAAACTTTACCCCCTCCTCGGTGATCTTTCGCAGGCCGGCCAGGGAGAAGACCTGGAATCCGCCCGAGTCGGTGAGCACGGGGCCGTCCCAGTTCATGAACTTGCGGATGCCCCCCATCTCCCGGATGAGTCGGTCACCGGGACGGATATGGAGGTGGTAGGTGTTGGACAGCTCCACCTGGCAATGGATATCCCGCAGCTCCATGGTGGTCACGCCGCCCTTGATGGCAGCGCAGGTGCCGACGTTCATGAATACTGGCGTCTGAATATCCCCGTGAACGGTGTGCAGACAGCCCCGCCGTGCGCGGCCCTCGGTTTTGATCAGTTCAAACATCTCTCTATCCTCATGTTTCTTGTGATTATTCTCTGGAAAATTGTCTGTCCAGGGCATGGTGGGTCAGCTCGATGGCCACGGGGCGGCCGTGGGGACAGACAGTGATATCGGGCAGAGCCAGCAGGCGATCCACCAGCCAGGCGATGTGTCCTTCGTCATAGACCCGGCCGCCCTTGATGGCCGATTTGCAGGAGGCCTGGTACAGAGCCCGCTCAAATAGCAGATCCCGTGTCAGCTTCACGTCGCCCCGGTCGGTGAGGATCTGCGCGGCCAAAAGTCCCAGCAGATCAGGGGCTGCGGCGGCGGAAACGCCGCCGGGGATCTGGGTGATCTCCACCCTTGTTCCCGAAATGGTAAAGGCAAAGCCGATTCCGGCCAGCTCCTCGCGGTAGTCTTCCAGCGCACCGCATTCCTCCCCCGACATGGTCACCGCAATGGGGGTCAGGAGCAGCTGGGCAGCCCCCTCCACTTGCTTGAGCTTGGCCTTGAACTCCTCAAAGAGGATCCGCTCGTGAGCGGCGTGCTTGTCGATGAGCAGGAGGGTATCCCCCTGCTCCACCAGCACGTAGCAGTTGAAGGCCTCGCCGATAATCCGATAGGCAGGCAGAACGGCAGGTTCAGCTTCTGCCGCGGGCGCAGACGATGGCTCGGAAGAAGGCACAGAAACCGCAGGCGGTTCTCGGTTGGGCATCGGAGTTCTCGGTGCAGGTACAGGTACAGTTTCCCTTACCGGCGGGGTCGGATCCACCTCTCGGCGGGGTGCCGGGATCACCTCTGCGGCGGGAACATTCTGCCTTGGAGGCAGGGACACCGCGGCGCGATACTGGTCCGCCGTCATACGGCCTCCCGCACCGGTTCCGACGGAAGGTGCAGGCCGCGATGCGGGGGCATCCGCCTTTCGCGGCTCGGCAGAGGGAGCGGGCGCCAGCATGGACTCCACCGTCAGCTGCTTGGGCTTTGGGGCATCGCTGTCCCGCAGGGGCAGATAAGATCGCGGGGGCGGTGTCGCTCCGGCGCGGTCCAGGGAAAGCTCGGGGCGGTCGCTGTTTTGGCTCAGCGCGCTCCGCACCGCGCCGTAGACCGCCTCAAACACCAGCTTCTCGTTGGAAAATTTCACTTCCAGCTTGGCGGGATGGACATTCACATCCACCGCCTCGGGATTGATCTCGATGTGCAGAACGCAGACAGGATAGCGTTCGGGTGCGATGTAGGAGGTATAGGCCTGCTCAATGGCGGCGGTGGCGGTTTTGCTCTTGACATAGCGGCCATTGATAAAGAAATTCTGGTAATTTCGGTTGGCCTTCACGTTGTCTGAACGACCGATAAAACCGCTGACTGAGATCCCTCCCATGCTCCCCGAAATGGGGATCATTCGGCGGGCAAAATCCCGGCCGAACACGGCGTGCAAGGTGTTTTCGGGCTTGCCGTCACCTGCCGTATCAAAGCGGCGGCTGCCGTCGGCAATAAAAGAAAAGGCAATGTCGGGGCGGGAGAGTGCCACCCGCTCCACAATGGCGGCCACCGCCATGGTCTCGGCCGAATCCTTCTTGAGGAATTTGCGGCGGGCGGGGACATTGGCGAACAACTCTTCCACGATCACGGTAGTGCCCTTGGCACAGCCCTGCTCGGTGACCCGCACCACATTCCCCGCCTCGGACTCCAGCAGATTACCCATCTCGGCATCAGCCGTCCTGGTCAGGATACGCAGCCGTGACACCGCCGCAATGGCGGCCAGCGCTTCACCCCGGAAGCCCAGCGTCAGAATGCCGTCCAGGTCGGCGGCTTCCTTGATCTTGCTGGTGGCATGGCGGCGAATGGCTACCGGCAAATCCTCGGCGGAAATGCCGCAGCCGTTGTCGGTAACCCGCATGAAGGCAATGCCCCCGCGCTGGATCTCCACCGTGATTTTGCTGGCACCTGCGTCAATGGCATTTTCCAGCAGCTCCTTGATCACCGACGAGGGGCGATCAACCACTTCGCCTGCCGCGATCAGATTGGCAACGGCAAAGGACAGGACATTGATTTTTGCCATGGGACACCTCCTTTTGCGCGGATATTCTCTGCCCTATCGAGGGACAGAAACATGATATGATTTACGATTTCGGCGGGAACTCCGTCCCAATTTTTCTTGCAAAGCCCAGGTAGCGCGTGCCCTGGAAGGACAGCACGCCGAAGTCTCCCTCGGCCAGCATTCCGTACTCCCGGCCCGTCATGTGCAGCTCCATACGGTCGCCGCTTTCCACCTCAAAGGTGACGTAATAGCTGTGGGAATGGGAGGTGTGGTTCTTGTGATGATGGTGATGAACCGACGTACGTTTGGTCACCACACGGGCATCCACCGACAGACGGGGGGATGCGTTGTTTTTGCTCCACTCGGCGATATTACTGCCGATGATCCAAACAAACATGGCCAGCCAGACCACAAAGAAAATGCCAATGAAAAATTCCATGAATTAACTCCCGCCAAGGCGGCGCTTGAGGTCAAAGAGCAGTGTCATGGCCTCATAAGGTGAGAGGGTATTGAGATCGGTGGAACGGAGTACTTGCGCCACTTCGGCTTCAATCGCCGACTCCAGCGTGAGCTGCCCCCCCACTTCGGTCGAGGAATCAGCCTTTTTTCTGCCATTCCCCGCCCCATCGGTGCGGATGTCGGCACTCGACTCAATGGAGGCCAGCACCTCCCGGGCACGGCGGATCACTTCGTTCGGAATGCCCGCCAGCTTGGCCACCTCGATGCCGTAGCTGTCATCGGTGGAGCCGCGGACGATCTTGCGCAGGAAGGTGATGCCGTCCCCGCGCTTCTTGGCGGCGATGTTATAGTTGACCACCCCGTCAAACTCGCCCTCAAGGGAGGTCAGCTCGTGGTAGTGGGTGGCAAACATAGTCTTTGCCCCGATCTTCTTGCCCAGAGTGTACTCAATGATGGCGCGGGCAATGCTCATACCGTCAAAGGTGCTGGTGCCCCGCCCCACTTCATCGTAAATGATGAGACTGCGGCGGGTGGCATTGGCCAGGATATGGGCGCACTCGGTCATCTCCAGCATGAAGGTGGACTGCCCCGATGCCAGGTCGTCGGATGCTCCCACGCGGGTGAAAAGCTTGTCCACAATGCCGATGCGGGCATCGGCGGCGGGGACAAAGGAGCCGATCTGCGCCATGACCACGATCAGAGCGGTCTGCCGCATATAGGTGGACTTACCCGCCATATTGGGGCCGGTGATGAGCATCATGCGGTTGTGCCCCGTGTCAAGCAGGGTGTCGTTGGGGACAAAATAGCTATCCCGCACAAACTGCTCCACCACCGGGTGGCGGCCATCCTTGATCTCGATCACATCGCTGCAATCCACCTCAGGGCATATGTACTGGTTGCGGGCGGCAACGGTGGCAAGGCTGAGATAGGCATCCAGAGTGGCCAGCAGAACTGCCGTCTTCTGCAGGCGGTCGGCGGCGGCAGACACCACCCCGCGCACCTCGCAGAAGATCTCATACTCCAGGGAGCAGACCTTGTCGGCGGCACCGAGGATGGTGGCCTCCATGTCCTTGAGCTCCTGGGTAATGTACCGCTCGCAGTTGGTCAGAGTCTGCTTGCGGATATAGCGGTCGGGCACCATACCCAGCATGGATTTGGTGACCTCAATGTAGTAGCCGAAAACCTTGTTGTAATTGATGCGCAGGTTCTTGATGCCGGTGGCTTCCCGCTCCTCTGCCTCCACCCGCTCGATCCAGCTCCGGCCATCGTGCATCACGTTGCGCAGATAATCCACGTCGGGGCTGTAGCCCTCGGCGATCATACCGCCCTCCCGCACCGAGAAGGGGGGATCCTCCACAATGGCGCGGGTGATGAGATCGCAGATGTCCTCCAGCAGGTCAAGCTCACGGCAGATGCGGCAGAGCTCGGAATCCTGACAGACCTCCAGCAGCCGCTTCAGTTCGGGCAGGATGGCCACGGTGGTGGCCACCGCCCGCAGATCCTTGGCATTGGCGGTACCGTAGACAATCTTGGTCACCAGCCGCTCCAGATCCAGCACCGAGTCCAGCAGCTCACTCAGCTCCTCCCGGAGCATATAGTTGCCGTGGAGCTCACTCACCGCCCCCTGCCGCTCAAGGATGGCCGACACCGACAGCAGGGGATGCTCGATCCATTGGCGGATCATTCGCGCGCCGGGTGCGGTGCGGGTACGGTCAAGCACCCACAGAAGTGATCCCTTCTTCTCCTTGGAACGCATGGTTTCGGTGAGTTCAAGATTGCGGCGGGTGGAGAGATCCATCTCCAAATACTGCCCGTCGCGGTAAAGGTTCAGTTCCTTGATATAGGCGATGTCAATTTTCTGTGTCTCGGCGATGTAGGAGATCAGCGCACCAACCGCCGATACCACCGCGCGGTTGTCCAGCATGCCCTCCCGCAGGATCTCGGCAAACTGCCGGGAACAGCGGTCATGGGCATCCCCGTAGTCGAAACGGGCGGCCTGCCCGTCCCCCAACGCCGCGCCCAGGCGGCCTCGGACAAAGTCGGCGATCTCCCCCATCTGCGGCGCACCCAGGTTGCAGATCACTTCACTGGGGGAATAAGTGCCCAGCTCGGTGCAGATGCGGGATGCGGCAGACGCGGGAACAGAGGTGGCGCTGATTTGCCCCGTAGAAACGTCGGCAAACCCAATGCCCACCTCGTCCTCGCCCAAATAGAGAGCACAGAGATAGTTATTGCGCTGTTCGCTGAGCAGGCCGCTCTCGATCAGCGTTCCGGGGGTGATGACACGGATGACCTCACGGCGCACCAGTCCCTTGGCCTGGGCGGGATCCTCGGTCTGCTCGCAGATGGCGACCTTGTAGCCCTTCTCGATGAGACGGCCGATATAGCCCTCTGCACTGTGGAAGGGAACGCCGCACATGGGGGCACGCTCCGCCTCACCGCAGTCCCGACCGGTCAGGGTCAGATCCAGCTCACGGGATGCCGTCTTGGCATCCTCGAAGAACATTTCATAAAAGTCACCAAGACGGTAAAACAGCAAATAATCGGGATACTGCTCCTTGATGGAGAAGTACTGCTGCATCATCGGCGTCATGACAGATCCACCTTTTCTTCAGATTTACGGTTGTTTTTCGGTCAATGGCTGTGGCCGCAGCCGCCGCAGGTGCTGCAGTTGTGGGTGCAGGGCTGCTCACCGGTGATGTGGTAGGTGATCTCAGCGTTGACCTGATTCATGAATTCGTTCACAGCCTCCTGTGCCTCATTGAGGGCAACAAAGCTGGGGGCTTCGGAGATGAGATTGTACAGCTCATCGATGCGGTTCTGAATGGAGTTGATGACAACCTG
>JAFTUB010000118.1 GCA_017466495.1 Clostridia bacterium | reverse complement strand
TCGTCGGAGGGGGTGGAGTAGTTGAGGCGGAATGCCTGGAGGGGTTCATTCTCCCGGGGGTTGAAGGCGGAGCCGGGCACCACTGCCACCTTCTCGGCAAGGCAGCGCTTGATGAACGCGGAGACATCCACCCCGTCGGGGAGGGTGCACCAGATGAAAAGTCCGCCTTCGGGACGGGTGTAGGTGATGGCTTTCGGCATATACTCATCCAGGGTGTCCAGCATCAGCTTGCACTTTCGGCCGTAGAGGGCGCGGATGCCGGCGATGTGGGCATCAAGATCATACTCGGTGATATAGCGGTGGCAGAGCATCTGGAAGAAGAGATTGGTGTGCACGTCCTCCACCTGCTTGGCCACGACCATCTTCTGTGCGATGGCTTCAGGTGCGATCACGAAGCCCACGCGCATACCGGCCGACAGAATCTTGGAGAAGGAGGAGCAGTAGACCACGATGCCGTCCTCGTCCATGGACTTGATGGTGGGAATATCCTCGCCGGCAAAGCGAAGCTCGCCGTAGGGGTTATCCTCCAGGATGATCAGCTTGTGGCGGCGGCAGATGTCGTAGATGCGGCGGCGGGTGGCTTCATCGGTGGTGCTTCCCGCGGGATTCTGGAAGGTGGGAATGAGGTAGAGCATCTTTGCCCGGGGATTGGCGGCGATGGCAGCCTCCAGGGCGTCGGGATCAATGCCGCCCTCTGTACGGAGAGGAATGCCCACGGGCTTAGCCCCAAGGGAGCGGAAGGCGTTCAGTGCGCCGATGAAGGAGGGATTCTCGCAGAGGACGGTGTCCCCCTCGTTGCAGAGAACCTTGCAGCAGAGCTCGATACCCTGCTGACCGCCGGTGGTGATGAGGGTGGTGTCAAAGTCCCGGCCGATGCCGAAGCGCTCCTTCTGCCGTGCAGCAACCGCCTCGCGCAGAGGACCGTAGCCGTCGGTGATGCCGTACTGCAGGGCAAAGGAAGCAGAGTTGGCAAAGATGTCAGCGGAAATGACCGAGAGTGCCTCCACAGGGAAGGACTCAGGGGCGGGATTTCCCGCGGCAAAGGAGATGATGGTGGGGTCGGTGAGGCTCTTGAAGATCTCACGGATGGCGGAGGGCTTCAGCGCCGCCAGTTTATCGGAAAACGTTTATTCCATGACTGGTCCTTTAGATAGGTATACTTATTATATATTTTATCCTTTTCTTGCCGCACGTGCAAGAGAAAATAGGCACTCGGGGAGGGGCTTTTTGAAAAAAGCCCCTCCCCGAACCCCTCCGCAAAAACTTCCAAACACGCCCTGGGTGAAAGTTTTTGCGGGATTCTTAAGGGAGCTTTTTTCAAAAAGCTCCCTTAAGTGGGGGTTTGGGGCAAAGCCCCATGCCTTATTCCACCACCGGCAGCTGCGCCAGGGACGCGGCGATCTCCTCGTCGGTGGGGATGTAATCGGTCAGCAAGCCGTCGTGGTGGCGGCCGTAGGCGGCCATATCAAAGTAGCCGGTGCCGGTGAGGCCGAAGAGGATGGTCTTCTGCTCCCCGGTTTCCTTGCACTTGAGTGCTTCGTCAATGGCGGCGCGGATGGCATGGGAGGACTCGGGGGCGGGGAGGATGCCCTCCACCCGGGCAAAGGTAACGGCGGCATCAAAGACCGAGGTCTGGGTCACCGAGGTGGCCTCCATCAGCCCGTCGGCGCAGAGCTGGGACAGCACGGGGGTCATGCCGTGGTAGCGCAGGCCGCCGGCGTGCATGGGGGCGGGCATGAAGGAAGAGCCCAGGGTGTACATCTTGGCCAGGGGGCAGATCATCCCCGTGTCGCAGTAGTCGTAGGCGTACACGCCCCGGGTCAGGGTGGGGCAGGAGGCGGGCTCCACCGCAATGAAGCGGTACTCTGCCTCGCCCCGGAGCATCTCACCCATGAAGGGGGAGATCAGACCGCCCAGGTTGGAGCCGCCCCCCGCACAGCCGATGATGATGTCGGGCTTGACGCCATATTTATCCAAAGCCGCCTTGGCCTCCAGACCGATGACGGACTGATGCAGCAATACCTGAGAAAGCACGCTCCCCAGTACATAGCGGTACTTGCCCCCCGAGGTTACCGCGGCCTCCACCGCCTCGGAGATGGCACATCCCAGGCTTCCCCCCGTTCCGGGATGGGCGGCCAGGATCTTCCGTCCCACTTCGGTGGTGTCAGAGGGGGAGGGGGTCACCGATGCGCCGTAGGTGCGCATGACCTCACGGCGGTGGGGCTTCTGATCATGGCTTACCTTCACCATGTAGACCCGGCAGTCCAGGTCGAAGTAGGAGCAGGCCATGGATAAGGCGGTGCCCCACTGGCCGGCACCCGTCTCGGTGGTCACACCCTCCAGCCCCTGCTGTTTGGCGTAGTAGGCCTGGGCAATGGCAGAGTTGAGCTTGTGGGAGCCGGAGGTGTTGTTGCCCTCAAACTTGTAGTAAATGTGGGCGGGCGTTCCCAGCTTCTGCTCCAGACAGTAGGCCCGCACCAGGGGGGCGGGACGGTACATCCGATAGAAATCGATGAGCGGCTCGGGGATGTCGATGTAGGGGGTGACATCGTCCAGCTCCTGGCGGGCCAGCTCCCGGCAGAAAACGGCAGACAGCTCATCCTCGGTGATGGGCAGGCGGGTGTCGGGATTGAGCAGGGGCGCGGGCTTGTTCTTCATGTCAGCCCGCACGTTGTACCATTGGCGGGGCAGCTCATCCTCGGTGAGATAGATTTTGTAGGGGATCTCTTGGCGCATGGTTTTTTCTCCTTTTCGGTTGATGTTTCGGGCTCGGGAGAAAACAAAAAAACACTCCCGTCCCGACTGCTGTCGGGACAAGAGTGCAAAAAAGCTCTTGCGGTGCCACCCGGCTTGACGGCAGATGCCGTCCTCTCGCTGTGCGCCCGTGACGCACCCGATTTTGATAACGGAGATCTCACTCCGGCGCCCATACTGTGCCGGGTTGCCCCGACCGTTCTGCTTGCCCTTGGCAGACCATATTGTTCAGTCGGTCATCCGGGGCTCGCACCGCCCCCCGGTCGCTGGAAAATCCCTTACCCTGATTTTTCTCTGCCGCATCGGTTTGTGGGGAATAGTATAGCACACCCGCGCGGCTTTGTCAAGGGCTGCGGAAATTTTATTTCTCTGTTCCGCTGTTCGGGGACTCCCGCCAAAGGCCAAATGCGGCGAGAATCATTCCGGCGGCGGGGAGGATGTACTTGAGACTGCGGATGAAGAAGTCAAAACCCT
>JAFTUB010000117.1 GCA_017466495.1 Clostridia bacterium | reverse complement strand
GGGGCAGTTTCACCGCCGAAAAAACATATAGTTATGACCAAAAATATTATGCTATCCAAAACACAAAAGAAACAGACGGCATCTCTTTTATAAATGTTGTGATATACAACAACAAAGATGAACCGGTATATTCTTTTGCTCCTGCTCGCTCCTCTGATTTTTGGGGAATATGTTGGGAAAAAGACACCTATAACATTTGGATTCAATCAGCAGATATTGGCGTGGTTTGCTATGTTTGCAACAACGAAATTTGGAGCCAAAACGATGAGGCGGCTCGACCTGACTATATCATTTCAAAATACGATTAATCCCATAAAAAGGCTTGACCGTTTGGTCAAGCCTTATTTGTTAAAATAAGGTAGTTATCCAATAAATTAATCCATAAACCACACTCGCCACTGTACCGTACATAATCACAGGACCTGCTATGGTGAATATTTTGGCACCTACGCCTAAAATATATCCCTCTGCTGCTGTCAATATAGGACACAGTGATTTCGTAAAAATATTTACATTAAATCAGCGGTATGGTATAATAAAATAAAGTGAGGTATCAGTATGACCACAATTCAAAAAGATGAATATATATTTGAAGTTGATGTTGTGAAAACAATAGAATATTATAAAACACATTCGCTTTGCGAGTGCGAAAGCTGCGAGAATTTCTATGCTCAAATCAAAGGCAAGTTCCCCAAACTCGAGTCTTTTCTTGCTGACTTTGGCGTGGATATAACGAAGCCCGACGAATGTATGAGTGTTGAATTAGACAACACTATTCAATATATTGGAATTGACTATACTGTGTGTGGTAAAGTTGTTACTATAGGACAGTATGAAATTGATATTCAAGATAATTTGTTTTTTAATCTTGTCATTACCAACGGATTTGCATCACCAAATGAGCAGACGGGAGAATATTTTACCATTTCAATAATTAATGTTTTTGAGTTGCCGTGGGTATTGGATAAGCCCTTTCCTGCTCCCACACAATTCAAACCAACCAGCAAAATAATAGGGTTTTTCAAAAAGATATTTAAGGCTTGACCGATCCGGTCAAGCCTTTTGCTTTAGAACAAGGTAGTTATCCAGTAAATAATCCCATACACAACCCCTGCGGAGATGCCGTAGGCTATAACTGGTCCTGCTATTGTAAACATCTGTGCGCCAACACCGAGAATAAACCCCTCTGTTGCTGTCAATATAGGACACATCAGTTTTTAATAATAGGAATATCACCACAAACAGAAATGGCTTTTTCCAAATCGAAAAATATTTCTTTATCTATCATTTCTGAAGTATATTCCTGTGCATAAAAGCCACACGATTTTGTATTAGGGTAAAATCGATTCTTTTTAATAGTACCTTCTAATAGAACATCTTCATCCAAATACCACGCTGTTTTTCCGCTTTTCATAATGTTTTCCTCCAATACGATTATAATAATTGTATCATAAAAAAGAAAAACCTGCAACTATTGTTGCAGGTTACGATCGAATAATCTGTATTGTGGATGCCTTTTTGTTAAAACAACGTCGTTATCCAATAAATCACCCCGTACACTGCCCCGGCCAGGGTGCCGTAGAGCAGGACGGGCCCGGCGACGGTGAATATCTTCGCGCCGACACCCAGGATGAATCCCTCGGCCTTGGTGTCGATAGCGGGGGAGACCACCGCGTTGGCAAAGCCGGTGATGGGCACCAGTGTTCCCGCTCCCGCGTGCTTGGCAATGCGGTCAAACCAGCCAAGCCCCGTGAGCAGAGCCGCGAGAAAGATCAGCGTCACTGCCGTCAGGGTGCCCGCATCCTCCTTGGGCATCCCCAGCCATTGATAAAGGGTAGTCAGCCCCTGTGCGCCGCAGCAGATGCCGCCCCCCACAAAGAAAGCCCAAAGGCAGTTCTTGAGACAGGGAGATTTCTTTGCCCGCGCCTCGGCGTATTTCGCATAGGTTGTTCTGTTGATGTTCATGGCTTCCTCCTTTCGGGTACAGCATTATTTGTCCTCCGAGACGCGAAAATATGTGGCCGAAACGTAAATATTCCCGCCTGCCTTTGACATTTCGGAAAATATGCGCTATAATAAAGGATAGAAACGATCTGAATACAGGAACGGAGGAACCGAACATGGCAAACTGGGAAAAATTCCGGGAAAATATGGGCCGCACCGCCAACAAAGCAGCTGTCAAGGCGGGGGAACTGAGCGATTCCGTGAAGCTCAGGTATAAACTGCATCGGGCAAAGGGCGAGCTGACCGAGCTCTACGAAAAGCTCGGCCGGATCACCTATGACCAGCTGCACTACAGCCACGACCATGCGGCGGAGGTCAGCGAATTGATCGCACGCATCACTCGCCAGCAGGAGAAGGTGCGCCGCCTCAGCGCAGCCGCTGCAAAAGAGGAAAACGCCGTCTACTGTGCCAACTGCGGCACACGCCTGGAGGAGAATATGTATTTCTGCCCCGGCTGCGGTCAGAAGCAGGAAACGGCAAAATCCGAGGAATAATCCCCTCAGGCAGAGCACCGCACCGGCCGATGCGGTGCTCTTTCGGTGCAAAAATGTATCTCATGCGCGAGATATCGGCCCAATTTGGGGCGAAAATCGAAGGATTTGCGAGGATTCGCCGTGCTAAATCAAAATATTCGGATTTTTTTCAAAAAAGGCTTGACAAGCTATGGCAGTTGTGTTATACTATGTCACGTTGAAAATTATCACTATATTTTTATGGAGGAAATTCGCAATGTCCACTTTCATGGCTAAAAAAGAAACCATTGAGCGCAAGTGGTACGTTCTGGATGCTGCAGGCAAGCCCCTCGGTAAGACCGCAGCAGCCGCCGCTACCATTCTCAGAGGTAAGCATCGCCCCGAGTTCACGCCCCACGTTGACTGCGGTGAGTTCGTCATCATCATCAACGCTAAGGACGCTGTCCTCACCGGTAAGAAGCTGACCCAGAAATACTACCGTCGTCATTCCGGCTACATCAGCGGTCTCAAGGAAGTTCAGTACAAGACCCTGATGGCTACCCGCCCCGAGCTGGCTATGGAGCTTGCTGTTAAGGGTATGCTCCCCCACAACTCGATCGGCCGCACTTCCGTGACCCGTCTGAAGGTTTACGCAGGTGCCGAGCACAAGCATCAGGCACAGCAGCCCGTGCCCTATGACTTTGCTTGAGAATAACGAAAGGATGGTATAACTGATGTATACAAGTGCTAAGCCCTATTTCTACGGCACCGGCAGAAGAAAGAAGTCGGTTGCACGCGTTCGTATCGTTCCCGGTACCGGCGCTATCACCATTAACGGCCAGGACATCGACACCTACTTCGGTCTCGAGACCCTGAAGCTCATCGTCAACCAGCCCTTCGGCGCCACCGGCACCACCGGCAAGTTTGACATCATCGCTACCGTTTGCGGCGGCGGTCTCTCCGGCCAGGCCGGCGCAATCCGCCACGGCCTCGCTCGCGCCCTCTGCCAGGCTGACGAGAACTATCGTCCCGCCCTCAAGGCTGCAGGCTTCCTGACTCGCGACCCTCGTATGAAGGAAAGAAAGAAGTACGGTCTCAAAGCCGCACGTCGCGCAAGCCAGTTCTCCAAGAGATAAGTTCCCTTACGGGATTATTTCGATATGCAAAAAGCTCTGCTTCGGCGGAGCTTTTTGTTTTGCGTAGGGTGGTGACCTTGCTGCCGCCGTTACCCAAGGACCGTCGAGAATGCAGGTCCCTGCAAGAAAGAGCGGTTCGATTTGTGAGAACCCCGCCGTCCTATTTACTTTTGCTGAAAATCATGATATAATGAAACTGTTAGGTAAACTTGAATTTGACAGAGGATAAGAACAGTGGGATTGTTGAATTGGTTAAAAGGCAAGTCTAATCAAGAGAGTCTCGATGCAGAATTACAACAAGCATTGAGTCTATCAAAAGAAGGAAACCACACAGAAGCATATCCAATATTTGAAAAACTGTATGATAAGCATAATAATGCAACTAATGCATTTAATCTGTTTCAATGTGCTGTATATTGCGGCAAAACTGAAATCGAAAATAAATTATATGAGAAGTTGAAGTGCTATTCTCCAAACCCGAAAAAAGAGCCGATGGAGTTGAGTGGTTGCTTTGTCAGATATTCTTATGCCTGTATTCTTTGCGACGTAGGCAGAAATCGTGAAGTGGTTGAAGTTGTTGATTATCTTATTGATGTTATTTCACATTATGAAATTACTGATCCTACGTTTTTGTACATAAGAGGAATTCCCACAGCACAAATGGTTTACGATTTGATCAAAAAAGCATTTGTCGATGATAAAGTGCAACTCAATGAATATAAAATTAAACTTGTATCTCTATTGGATGATGATACAAAAAGATACAATTTTGAAGCATAAATATTTCACATTACTTTTGGTGCAACACTTTACAGGGCAATACTCACGATATTCGCAATATCGCACATTATTCACGATATCAAACGGCATTTTTAAAACGCCAAGAGATAAGTTCCCTTGCGGGATTATCCACACGGCACCCACTTCGGTGGGTGCCGTTTTTTATATTTGCGCGGCGGGAGTGCGCCGATTGGATAAAATTTCCCCTGCCCTATTTACTTTTTGGCGTTTTATGGTATAATCAAATTGATGTACGAACAGAATCCAATCCAAAGCGGAGACAACACATGAAAAAATTCTTTGAACGGCACGAAACCCTTGTCTGTATTCTGCTCATCGTCCTGTACGTTGTGCTCAATTCCTTCTGTATGCAGAACTTCGGAACCGAGGATTACCGCAGCACCGTCATCAATACGCTCTTCTCTGCTGCGCTGATCGGGCTGATTTTTGCGCTGGGCGGCCGTCGGTATTACGGCCTGACCCGGGCCGCGGAGCCTCGGAAATACGGATACTTTCTTCCCCTTCTCCCCATCATCTCGGTAAATCTGTGGGGCGGCATCCACCTCAACCACACCGCAGCTGAGACGGTCTTCTACATTCTGACCATGCTCAACATCGGCTTCATCGAGGAGATCATCTTCCGGGGATTCCTCTTCCGCATGATGGCCAAGTCCAATCTGCGAAGTGCGGTAATCGTCAGCGCCCTTACCTTCGGGGTGGGGCACATTGTCAACCTGCTCAACGGCGCAGAGCTGATCCCCACCCTGCTGCAGATCGCCTATGCCGTTTCCATCGGATTCCTGTTCGTGGTACTTTTTCACAAGAGCGGTTCGCTGATCCCCTGCATTGTCACCCACTCGCTGGTCAACGCGCTGTCGGTGTTCAACGCTGAAGACGCTCCCCTGCGCTATGTAACGGCCGCTTTTCTTATCGTCTATCCCCTGCTTTGGCTCTGCCTTCTCTGCCGGGGTCAGCAGAAAACAACATAAATTTGAGGGTGTCACGCCGTTGGCGTGACACCCTCGTTTCCCTTATTCTGCGCCCCCGTGCTTCCATCTGCACAGATCTGTCTTCCCGCATCGGGGGCATTTCAGCTTTATGTTCCCGTGCATGACAAGGCGCAATTTGCGAACCCCCAAAAGCCGATACCACTTGGCATGGAAGACCCCGCCGCAGTTGGGGCAGGCAAACGGTGTTTCTGCATCACTGTGGGCGGCCGCTATGCACCAAATCAAAACGAGAACCCACACCACTATCCACAGAACCTTCCCCACATAGTACGCAATTATCGTCATATCTGCTCCTCCTTGCGGTTAATCTGTGCTTTGATTATACCACGACCGGAGGAATTTGTCAATAGATTTTTATATACATTCTTAAAATATTTTTATACAGTCTTTTGACCGTATTTATTTTTTCCCACCGCTCATTTTCTCCAGCCCTGCATTGATCTGTGCAATGCGGCGGCGCTCGGCGAGATCAATAAAGAAGAAGGTGGGCATCGCCAACAATACCGTTCCGATGAAAATGCGAACAAAAAGCCACAGCACAGTCTGCATGGAGATGAAGCCGAACAGGCCGATTACCACCACCGACAGCGAAGTATGGACAAATGCCCATACCAAACGACGTCCCCAAGCCGACGGCATCAGATGCTTTGCACCCATAATGAGGGGAGTGAAGGCCGAAACCACCAGCACCACCGCCACCAGGCAGAACAGCTTACGGACGCTCACCGCTTCCGGGCGGAGATAGAAGGCAGCGATATAGAACAAAGTCACCGCCGTCACGCCTGCGGTGAAGCATTGCCAAAAGTTCCGCAGCCACTGCTTAAACTTCATATCAACACCTCCAGTTTTTCCTTGATTGCGGGCATATACTGCCGTGACACCACAAGGGATTCTCCGGTGGACAGGGTCACCAGCAGGCGGGAATTCTTTTCCCGCCGCATCCTCGTCACCCGCCGAAGATTGACAATGGCAGATTTGGAGATCCGCACAAAGCTGGTGGGCTTCAGCTTTTCTTCGATTTGATACAGCTTGGACGGGGTTTCGTAGGTTCCCTCCGCCGTGTAGAAAAAGACGCGGTCGTCCACCGATTCAAAATAGAGCAGATCCCCCAGGGGGACAAAGCAAGTATCCTCCCCCTGCTGCCCTGCCACCGTGTTGCCCACCAGGTTCAGGGCGGCCACAATTTCCCGCACTTCTCCCTGCATGGACGGACAGCGAATGAGAATCTCGGTCTCGGCCAGCGTGGGATCTTCCATCAGATTGATCTTCATGTTCTCCCTCCTTTGTGGCTACAGCATACCACACTTTGCCCCTCCCGTCAAGTCTGCCCCGGGTATCCTGCACCCCGTGAGGGGTATGCTGCAAAATTTTTCTTATATTCACAAAAAATTCATTGACAAATGTCGGTGAGTATGCTATACTGAGTTCACAGACAAACGTCACTGAATCTCAAACAAAGGAGGTATGCATATGCACACCACCCAATTCACCCGTCTGCCCGATGCGGAACTGGACGTGATGCAGGCGCTGTGGCAGGCCGGGGAGCCTCGCCGTCCCTCTCAGCTGCTGGAGGCGCTCCACGGCAAGCGGGAGTGGAGCCTGTCCACCATACAGGTTCTGCTGACCCGCCTGCACGAAAAAGGATTTGTCACCCTGTCCTGCGAGAAGCGCTTTCATTATTATGCCCCCGCCGTCAGCGAGGAGGCTTATCGCGTAGGCGAGACCCGAAGCTTCCTTGAGCGGATGCACGGCGGCTCGATCAAGTCGCTGATGGCCGCACTGGTGGAATGCGACGGTATCTCCGCCGATGATCTGGACGAAATCGCCGCCATTTTGGAGCACGCGAAAGGAGAATGACCATGCGTACCCTGTTTCTGACCATTGCTGAAATTACCCTGGCCATGACTCCGCTTTTGCTGGCCGCCCTGCTCTTTTCTCGCTTCGGCAGGAAGTTTTCGGCGGGCTGCCGCTATGCCATCTGGTGTATTCTGCTTCTTCGGCTGGCCATCCCCTTCAACATTTCCCTGCCCACCCCCGTCATTGATCTCCCCGCCGCCACCGAATCCCCTGCGGTTGAGCAGATCGTGGAGCCCAGTCCGGGCCCGGTGGACATTCCCATTATCCATGTCCCGCCGGTATCTGTGGATGTCAACCTGCCCGCCCTCACCGACGGCATCCCCGACACCGATTACGTCACCGCCGAACCGCTTCCCATCACCGTTGACCCTTTGGATATTGTGGTACCGGTGTGGGCTATTTGTGTGCTGATTCTGCTCCTGCGGCAGGCGGTGGTCTGTATCTCCGGCGCAGCACGGCTCCGCCGCTGGAAAATGCCCGCCGAGGATGCGCGGCTGACCGCCGCCCTGGAACGGGCCAAAACTGCATTGAACATCACCCGGGGCCCCGCCGCCGGTGCAACCCTTTGGCTCTGCCCCGAGGTCAGTTCTCCCCTGCTGCGGGGGCTGATCCGTCCCGAAATCCTGCTTCCTCACGGTGACTACACCGACGAAGAGCTGGATGCCATCCTGCGCCATGAGCTGATCCACTGCCGCCGGGGTGACCTGTGGTGGAAGCTGCTGGGTATCCTCGCCTCCGCGCTGCACTTCTTCAATCCACTGGTGTGGGCGGCGAAGAAACAGCAGGAGATCGAAATGGAGCAATCCTGCGACGACGCCGTTTTCCGCTCAGGCAATGTCTCCCGCAAGACCTACGGCGAAGCTATGCTGGCGGTGGCACGGGAGGGGATTTCCACCCCCACATCGGGGCTGAACACCCAGTTCCATGCCTCGGCCAAAACTCTCAAGGCACGCTTTGCCAACATTCTCGACACCACGGCCAAGCGCACCGGCGTGTGGCTGGTGGTACTGGCATTGGTGATCGCCGCGGTAGTTGGCGGACTTGTCTCCTGCCGGGAGGACAGCTTCGATCCCGAGAAAGCTGAGAAAGAGATCATCGCCTTGGCCAAGGAAAAAGCGCGTGATAATCAGGTCATCTTCGGCACCTACTGGGTCGGCCTTGCCACCGATCCCATGGAGGCTTATGTCACCCTTGACGGGGACACCGCCACCCTCTCTGCCCTCTGCGCCGAGAGCATGGTTTCCTCCAAGCTACCCTATTGGGCCGATATCACCTTCGCCTATGCTGACGGCAAATGGACGGTGACAGGCGGGCTTGACGGCACCCTGAATGTGCGCACCCTGGAAGAGGAGGCAGAGCGCACAGGGGAAAGCATCCCCTCCGATCCCGCCACAACGGATCCTGCCACCACCGGCCCGGATCTGTCCATCGATCCCATTACCGTGGGCGGCGAGACCACCGGTGAGCGCGTTAATCCCACCGTTTTGAGTCTGACCATCCCCCTCATCGACGGTACTTACACCCGTTCCCTGCCCTTCGGCTTCTATACCGATGCCAACGGGGACCGGCAGTTC
Source organism: Clostridia bacterium (assembly GCA_017466495.1). Taxonomy (GTDB): domain Bacteria; phylum Bacillota; class Clostridia; order Oscillospirales; family CAG-272; genus SIG693. Next base: position 9,228 of record JAFTUB010000117.1, on the reverse strand, counting down.
CATCGGGGTGTGGACTATGCCGCGGAAGCAGGAACAGCAGTCTTCGCCGCCGCCCCCGGCACCGTTATCGAGGTGAACTACAATGCCGAGTTGGGCTGGGGCAACTATGTCCGCATCGACCATGGCAACGGTTATGTCACCGGCTACCATCACCTGCAGGATGTCACCGTTCATGTGGGCCAGCAGGTGGATCGCTCCGATCTCGTCGGCACGGTGGGGGACACCGGCGATGCCGCCGAGCCCTGCCTCTGCTTCTCCCTCTCCAACGAAACCGGAGCTTCTATGGATCCCGAGAGCAATCTCTTCATGCGCTCCCTGAAGGCCGCATATTACTATACCATCCACAACGACCTCCCCACCCTGCACTGCTGGACGCCCCTTGACGATCCCGACTTCTCCTCGGGCACCGTGTCCCGCCTGGGCAGCGAGTACACCGCCATCGACTATGTGCTGGAGCAGCTATACGGCAAGGATCACAAATACGGGCAGTACACCCTTCGCCCCGAGCAGATCGTCATCAACGGCAAGCGCATGGACAGCGTGTGGGAGATCCAGTACAGCAGCTATGAATCGATTTTGATCGCCATGCAGGCAGGCGGCGGGCAGATGTACCACGCCAAGGCCGTCGCTCCCTACCGCGCACTTGCCGCGGCATGGTATGAGATTCTCAACGGCGACAAGGGTACTGTGCTGGGGGATACTGACTACAACGCCTCCGCCGCCGAAAATCCCACGCCCCTCTTCAATCAGAACGTGTGGTTCGTCAAAAACGAGCAGTACGAGGTCAAGCTGACAGGGCAGGCCACGGTACAGATTGAGCTTAATCCCACCCCCGATACCGCCCCTCTCCCCCAGACCAATCTGCCGCCCTACACCGCCGCGCAGGATGTTTCGGGGCTGATGGATGAGAACACCAAGTCCCGCGTGGCCGCTGAATACACCTCTGCCCTCAACTACCTCACCCGTACCTACGGACAGAATCACAACTTCACCACCATTACCCTGACCACCGCGGTATTCGGAGACTACACCAGCGTTTGGACCGCCGAAAAGGCCGGCGGCGCCGGCATCCTTATGGCCATGAAGCCGGGAGGTGCCGACTACATCGTCGCCGATATCCGCTGTCTTGATTCGGGGATTCTCCCCCTGGGTGCCGGGGATGCCGTCCTTCATATCGGCAACAGCGGCAACCTCTTCCCCTGTCCTCTGATCATTTCCCTCCCCGCCTCGGTGTATCTCTATACCATGGCCACCGACTTCGGCACCGTGACCCTTTCTGCCGGGGAGAAAATCCACGATCTGTTAACCGATACCGTCCGTGCCAAGCTCGCCGCGGAATATAAAACCATTGTCAGCTATCTGGTGAAGAAATACGGCGATGACCATGGCTACACTGCCCTGACCCTGGCCAATCACACCCTCATGTTCAGCTATGCCGCCGCAGGGGATTCCCACTACCATGTATGGCAGGCCCTCAAGCCCGACGGCAGCGGCATTACCGTCGCCATTCGCGACGACAACAGCTCCTCCTACGTCATCAGCAGCCTGGTGGGGGCTTCCGGCGGGATGTTTGCCTATCCGCGCTTCAGCGACAACGAGCCCTTCGGGGACACCCGTCTGGGTCCCTGTACCGTACCGCCCCGCTTCCCCTGCGTAGTGAGTTTCACGCTTCCTGCATCGGCGGCAAGCACCGGGACCACCACCCCGCCCGTCACCGTCTCTCCCCCTGCCACCACGGCAGAACCGGAGGAAACTACGCTGCAGACCCCCACCGAGGAGGGATACTGCGCACATTATATCGCCCTCTCCCCGAACTATTATTACTCGGCCTACCATAACTTCCCCAGCTGGCTGATCAATATAGTAGGGGAAAGTCAGTTCAACGATTGGCTGAAGACGCAGATGGGCAAGACACCCTGCGGCCCCAATGTGGTCCAGCTGATCCGGGATTTCGGCATCACCGAATCGCAGTTTGAGCAGATATTCCTGCACGATCCCGCCCTCTTTTACGGCGGTGACTACAACCTGGATATTCTCTTCCATGGCAGCGATGCAGAAATCGAGGCATACTATACTTCTGGGCAGACGCGGGTGGACACCCTGAATCTGGAACGCAATCTGTGCGTTACCAAACGGGCCATTACCTCGTATCTGACCGAGCACCGCTTAGGCGAGCTCAATACATGGACAGAGAAAAAAGCGCGCAGCATCGGTGCATTGGCGGATGGCGTACAATTCTCGGTAAACCGCATCCAGTTCTGGAGCATTCCGGAGGTGGTGGATTACTTCGATATTCCGAAGGAAACCCTGCAGTCCATTGTATCTCTTCGCAATCTCCCGCTGGATGTGGATGCACTCTGCACCCCCAATGTCTACACCACGCTGACCGCGGCCCTGGGCGGCACCCCCTCCACCCTCACGCTGGATCTGTATTTCCTCCTGCCCCCGGAACAGCAGCCCCCCGATTTTGCCGGCGAGAACCCCACGCGCTATTACGCCGAGGATGAGCGTTTCGGGCCTTATGACGGCTGGAAGTACTTCGGGGTGAAGGGAGAGATTCAAACCGTTTCGGTTCCGGAACGGAGCACCTACACCTCCCAGATGTATTCCTACTTTGTGCGCAACGACATTGGGCGCATCTACACCGATCCCATGCCGAAGGATCCCGCATCCATGGCGGAATACATGATGCGGAACGGCTCCGCCTTTTGGAAGAGCATGGGCTGTTCACCCTTCGCCATCACCCTCAAGGAAAGCAAAATGATGACGGTGGGCGGCATCACCCTCTGCCGCGGCATTTATTCCCTGCAGGAGGGGACATCCCGCACATCGGACTGGATCGTTTACTTCCTCTGTGAAGGGGACGTGGCATCGGCCTTCGCCGTACGCCCCAACGAAAGCTTTGACTTTGTGCTGTCTCTGGCAGACCGTATCGTGGGCACCTACCGCGAGAAAACCGAATAAAAAAATCCCCTGCAGTAGCTGTACTGCAGGGGATTTTCTTGCATAGCACTTATTCGTCTTCTTCATCCTCCACGGGATTGACCACCACGGACAGGCGGGTGACCCGCATATCGTCCATGGCAGCGACGATGATATAGAGATTTTTGTAGGTAAAGCTGTCGCCCTCGTGGGGAGAGGCATCCAGCATCTCGATGGCCCAGCCGCCCACGGTGGTATAGTCGGACTCGAAGTCCCGGGCGTTGACCTCCAGCAACTCGAAAAAGTCCCAAACGTTCATGTCACCGCTGACATCGTAGGTGTTCTCACCGGTTTTGGTGTACTCCTCCACGATCTCGTCGGTTTCGTCCCAAATGTCGCCCACGATCTGCTCCAGGATGTCCTCCAGGGTAACGATACCCATGGTTCCGCCGTACTCATCCACCACAATGGCGAGATGAGCCTGGCGCTGACGCATCTCGGCCAGGGCCGCCGGCAGCTTCTTGGACTTATGCAGGAAGAAGGGCTTCATCAGCAGGGGGCGCAGGTCGATCTCTCCGCCGTCAGCTTCCACCAATGCGCGGTAGAAGTAGTTGAGGTACAGGATACCGATGATGTTGTCGGTGTTACCCTCGTAGACGGGAATGCGGGAAAACTTGGACTGCTCCGCCACCTCAAGGATCTCGGCAAAGTCATCCTCGATGTCCACCGCAAGCATCTTCATGCGGGGGATCAGGATCTCCTCCAGGGTGGTTTCGTTGAGTTCAAGGGCCGACTGCAGCAGATCGCTCTGCTCCTCGTCGATGACACCCTCTTCCTCAACGGTATCAATGATGGTGGACAGTTCTTCCTCCGTTACGGTGGGCTCATCCTCCTTGCGGTCGCGGCCCCAAAGCAGACGCAGACCACGGAGGATCAGCTGAACAATTCCCACCAGGGGGAAGAGGATGATCGTGAGAATGCGAATCGGATACGCTACCCAGCGCACCACCGTATTGGCGTGGCGCTTGGAAAGGGTCTTGGGCACGATCTCACCGAAGATGAGAATAATTACCGTCATAATGACGGTGGCCACGGTGGAACCGATGGCCTCGCCCTTGCCCCCTGTGATGCCCAGCACAGCCAGCACATCCAGGATGATGAGAGTGGTTGCCGACGAAGCGGCAATGTTGGCAAGGTTGTTGCCAATGAGAATGGCGGAAAGCGCCACCGTAAACTTTTCGCTGATGCGGTAGGCCAGGTCAGCCGCACGGCTTCCCTCCTCCGCCGCCTTCTTGAGGCGCATCTTGTTGGATGCGTTGAAGGCGATCTCAGAACCGGAGAAGAACGCCGAGAGCATCAGCATGAGTATGATAATGATGTATGGCCAGACTCCGCTCATTTCCCTGCCCCCTTCCCTTCGGATGCTTCATCCCCGCCCTCGGACGCGGGATCTTCGTCATCCAATTTGACGACAACACGGGAAATGCGGTTATCGATAATTTCTTCGACAGTAACAGTAAGGAAGTTTTCCCCGATCTGCTCGATGAACTCCTCTTCCTCCTCGGGCAGGCGACCGAAACGCTCCAGTGCCCAGGCACCCACAGCACGGTCGATGTCTCGATCAGACACCGCAAGTCCGATCCCCGTCAGCATCTCCCGATAAGAACAGGTTCCGCTGACCGAGAAGCGATTGCCGCCAAGCTTGTAGAAGTTCTCGTTGACCTCATCCTCTTCGTCCCAGATCTCGCCGACGATCTCCTCAAGGAAATCCTCAACGGTAACCAGGCCCACCGTTACCCCCGCCTCATCCCGCACAATACCCAGGTAATTGCGGCTGCGGCTCATGGCATCCAGCTGATCGTCAATGAGCGCCTCGGGAGAGAGGAAATAGGGCTTGGTCAGCAAGGGACGAATGGCCAGATTCTTGTCATGGTAGTACCCCTTGAGGAACTTACGCACCTGCAAAACACCGATCACATGGTCGATCTCCCCCGTGTAGACGGGAATGCGGGAACGGCGGTTCTCACGGATGAAATCAAGAATCTCGGCAGGGGACATTTTGACATCAATGGCGCAAATGTCCTCGCGCATGGTCATGACATCCTCCACCGTGGTGTTGGAAAAGTCAATGGCAGAACGGAGCATATCTCCGGTATCGGCATCAACAACGCCCTCTTCCTCTGCTGTATCGATAATATCGATCAGCTCCTCCTCGGTAATGGAGGGGTCGGAAACAGGAGAAAACAGTCTGGCAAATCGCTCGGAAATCGCGGTAAAGAAGCGGGCAAAGGGGCCCAGTACCTTCATCACCACACGCATGGATCCGGCAAAGAAAAGTGCCGTGGAATCACTGCGGTCATTGGCGAATGCCTTGGGGATCATCTCGCTGCAGAAGAAAAAGATCAGCGTGGTGACCACCGTGGTCCAGAGGGTGTAGTTGGGAATATCCTTAAATTCCCGGGCAGCAATGACGGTCGCCACCGAAGCGGCGGCAGTTCTTGCCACGTTGTTGCCGATGAGGATTGTGGACAAGGCGCGCTCAAAATGGTTGATGATGTACATCGTATTTTTGGCGCGGCGGTTGCCTTCCTCCGCTTTGTTTTTGATCTTGATTTTGTTCAGGGCGGTAAAGGCACTTTCGGTTCCCGAAAAATACCCGCCGCACAGGACAAACAAAATAAACACGATCAATAAAGGAATACTGTCACTACTCATGTTCGATAACCATCTCCTTACCTTTTTCGTTATAGGCATAAGTATGCATATTAATTAACAGTATACTACTTTCAGGCGGCAAAGTCAAGGGTTTTTGCACAATTGAAGGCTTTTTACGGCTTTTTTCGGTAAAAAATCCCCCTTCACTCTTGCCAAGTCCCGCCGCCTGTGTTACAATAGACCTATCCCATACTGAAGGGAGCAATTATGCCTTATCCGATTTTTGATACCATACATTCCCCCGATGATCTCAAAGCCCTGCCTGCTGACCGACTCCCTGCCCTGGCAGAGGAGCTGCGCCATTACCTGATTGATGAAGTCACCGCCCACGGCGGACATCTTGCCTCCAATTTGGGCGTGGTAGAGCTGACCCTGGCGCTGCATCGGGTATTCAGCACGCCCCACGACCATATCATTTTTGATGTGGGGCATCAATGCTATGTTCACAAGCTTCTCACCGGCCGCCGGGACCGTTTTTCCACCCTGCGGCATGGCGGGGGGCTTTCCGGCTTTACCCTTCGCAGCGAGAGCGAGCATGACTGCTTTGGCGCGGGGCATTCCTCCACCTCCCTCTCTGCCGCCCTTGGCTTTGCCCAGGCTGACCGCCTCCGGGGATCGGATGCCTATTCCATCGCGGTGGTCGGGGACGGCGCCTTCACCGGCGGCATGATCCACGAAGCCCTCAACAACTGTGAGAAGGGCCTGCGGCTGATCATCATCCTCAATGAAAACGAGATGTCCATCTCAAAAAACACGGGGCGCTTCGCCAAAAATCTTGCCCGCCTGCGTACCTCCTCAGGCTATATCCGCACCAAGCGGGCCACCCGTAACTTCATCTCCCGCATTCCCCTCATCGGCCCGCCCCTTTTCCGCGCTGTGCGCGATGTGAAGCAGGCCATCAAAAACATGGTCTACTCCAGTAACTATTTTGAGGACTTGGGGCTTTATTACCTTGGTCCCGCTGACGGCCACGACTGCGAAGGGTTGGAGAACCTGCTCCGGGAGGCCATTTCCTCGGGGCAAAGCGCCATCATTCACATCAAAACCCAGAAGGGCTGCGGCTATGCCCCGGCTGAGGAAAGTCCCACCGCTTTCCACGCTATCCCTCCCGCGGGACGAAAGGCAGCCGAGAATTTCTCGTCTGTCTTCGGCCGCACCCTCACCGAGCTTGCCGCCGAGGATGACCGTCTTTGCGCCATCACCGCCGCCATGAGCGAAGGAACGGGACTGGAGGAGTTCCGCCAGGCCGCTCCCGGCCGCTTCTTTGATGTGGGCATTGCCGAGGAGCACGCCGTCACATTTGCCGCCGGCCTTGCCGCAGATGGGATGCGTCCGGTGTTTGCCGTGTACTCCACCTTCCTTCAGCGTGCCTATGACAGCATCATCCATGATGTTGCTCTGCAGGCGCTTCCCGTAATCTTCGGCATTGACCGGGCCGGTCTGAACGCCGGGGACGGGGCCACCCACCACGGCATCTTCGATGTGGCATTCCTGGGACAAATCCCCGGGATGACCATCTACACCCCCGCCACCTTCGGCGCACTCCGTTCCGCCCTTCGGGCGGCAGCCGCCGCGGACGGCCCCGTGGCCATCCGCTACCCCAATGCGGGGGAATCCCGAGGGGTGATTGATGCCTTCTACGGCGGGGAATCGGTAGAACTTCCCCCTGCTCTGCGCACCAATTATACCGATCCCGAGGACTGCGACGCCTTTATCGTCTGCCATGGCCGCATTGCCGATGAGGCGCTGGCGGCGCTTCCCCTGCTTGCCGAAGCGGGGATCAAATGTGGGGTAATCCTGCTGGAAATGATCAAGCCCTTCGCTCCGGTGGCGGAACAGATTGCGGCAAAGCTGCCTGCCAAGGCCGCTCCCCTGCTCTTCCTTGAGGAGGAGATCCGCGCCGGCGGCATGGGAATGCTGCTCTCGGATGCCCTGTCCGGCCACCCGGTGATGGAAAACAAGCAGGTGCACATTCTGGCGGTCAACGACAATTTTGTTCGCCGCGATACCGACATTCCCATCTTCGCCGCCGCCGGCGTTGATCGCCACGCCATCCTGCGGACGCTCACCGGGGAAAAATCCGCTGAAAACCGGTAAAAACCGCCCCCTGCAACCACGGGTTGCGGAAGTTCAAGCCCAAAATGGTAGTGTTTTGCCCGCCCATATGCTATACTGGGGCCATCAAGTGCAGGAGGTAACACCATGAAACTCAACGAAAAAATCATTCTCTGCCGCCGCCGTGCCGGACTTTCCCAGGAGGGACTGGCCGAACAGGTAGGCGTTTCCCGCCAGGCCGTGTCCAAATGGGAGTGCGGCGAGGCCACGCCCGAGCCCGCCAAGCTGCTGGCCCTCTCCCGCCTCTTCGGGGTAACCGCCGACTGGCTGCTGGACGATAACCTGGGCGAACCCGAGCCCGCGCAGGAGGAGCCCGCAGGCCGGGCGCAGACTCTGGACAGCGAACCCAATCCCACCACACAGAACAACTATTACGCCGCGCCGAGCTGGATCGACTCTGCCCCCGGGCTGATTGCCCGCTTTCTTCGCCGCTGGGGCTGGCTGGCGGGAGTTTATCTGATGATCATTGGTCTGCTTTTCACCGGAATCGGTGTGGCGGGACGGGTGATGTTCGGTTTCGCATTCGACTCGATGGAACAAACTGAGCAGATTTGGAACAATGAAATGAATGGTATGTGGGGATCGTCCGCCGATATGATCATTCAGGACGAGAACGGCAATCCCGTGGATCTCCCGGATGAGGTGAAGGATCAGCTCTATCACGATATTTACGGCTCCATGCCCGGCGCATCCCTTCCCCAGGTAGGTACCGTCACCAGCGGTTTGGGCTCGGCAATGCTGATCATCCCCAACCTGATTATCACCATCGGCGTGATTATGATCATGGGCGGCGGTGTGCTGGCCTTTGTGCTCCGCCGCATGGGCAGGGGAAAGCAATCGGCATAAAACCGCAAGCCTGACTTGCGGGAATTTCCCCATTGATGTGGTGGATTTCCCATGGGATTCGCGGTAAAATGGAAACACCAAAACGATCCCAAGGAGGTTCTACCGTGAAACTATGTGACAAAATCTACACCTGCCGTACCCGGGCAAAGCTCTCCCAGGAGGAACTGGCTGAACAGCTCGGTGTCTCCCGCCAGGCTGTATCCCGCTGGGAATGCGGCGACAATGTTCCCGAGCCCGCCAAGCTGCTTCTGTTGGCGCGAATCTTCGGTGTCACCGCCGATTGGCTGCTAGATGACAGCTGTGAAATGCCCCAGGACACAGAAAATAAGGAAGAGCCAAAACAGCCCTGGGTGGACACAGTGATGGAAGGCTGCAGGTCCCTTGCCGATCGGTTCGGTCGGATTCTGAATGAGGATAAACAGGAGGAAGAAAAAGCCCCCGCCGCCGATCCTGTCCCCGATGAGGAACCTCCCTCTGTCGAGGAAAATGAATCCCGCACAGACGAAAACGCCAAGACCCCGCCCGAGGATTTTCTCCGCCGACTGGTTGCTCGCTTCGGCTGGCCCAGCGGTCTTTATCTGGCGGGAATCGGTATCCTGCTTACCCTGCTGGGCAGTCTCGCCCGTCAAG